>JACMOQ010000620.1 GCA_014377905.1 Acetobacteraceae bacterium
GAGAACGCCAAATAGGGATTGGCGGTCGGGTCGGGGAAGCGCACTTCGACGCGCTTGGCTTTCGGATTGGTCGCGTAAGGGATGCGGCACGAGGCCGACCGGTTACGGGCGGAATAGGCCAGCAGCACCGGGGCTTCGAAGCCTGGGATCAGGCGCTTGTAGCTATTGGTGGACGGGTTGGTGAAAGCGTTGAGCGCCTTGGCGTGCTTGATGATGCCGCCGATGTAGTAAAGCGCCATTTCCGACAGATCGGCATAGGCATTGCCGGCGAAGAGCGGTTTGCCGGCTTTCCAGATCGACTGATGGACGTGCATGCCCGAGCCGTTATCGCCCTGGATCGGTTTCGGCATGAAGGTTGCCGACTTGCCATAGCTGTGGGCGACATTGTGGACGCAGTATTTGTAGATCTGCATTTGGTCGGCCATGTCGGTCAGCAGGCCGAATTTGGTGCCGAGTTCGTGCTGGCTTTGCGCCACTTCGTGGTGATGCTTTTCGATCACCAGGCCCATTTCGCCCATGGTGGACAGCATTTCGGCGCGCATGTCGCTTTCGCTATCGACTGGCGGCACCGGGAAGTAGCCGCCTTTGACCACCGGGCGATGGCCCATATTGCCTTCGGCGTAGTCTTTCAGGCTGGCTTGCGGGCCTTCGATGCTGTCGAGCTGATAGATGCCATAATTGCCACCAGTGCCGAACTTCACGTTATCGAAGATGAAGAATTCGGCTTCCGGGCCCATGAACACGCTGTCGCCGATGCCAGACGCTTTCACGTAGGCTTCGGCCTTTTTCGCTGTGCTGCGCGGGTCGCGGGTGTAGGACTGGCCGGTCGAGGGTTCGATGATGTCGCAAAAAAGGATCAGGCTCGGCTTGGCAGCGAACGGGTCCATGACGGCGCTGGTCGGGTCCATCATCAGGATCATGTCCGACTCATTGATCGCTTTCCAGCCGGCGATGGACGATCCGTCGAACATGATCCCGTCACGGAAGGCGTCTTCGTCGATGGTCGACACGTGCTGGGCGGTGTGGTGCCACTTGCCGCGGGGATCGGTGAAACGCAGATCGACATATTCGACCCCGTTTTCTTTCATCATGTCCAGCACCTTGTCGACGCTGCTTTTGCCGGCAACCGCCGCGGCTTTCTTCGCCATAGGATATCGTCCTCTGTTTCAGTCGCCCCACCAGTGGGTGGGGCAGGATATGAAGCCGCACCATGCGGCCCCGTTGGGCGCCCGTTTAGGGATTTCGTTGGCGCAAGGCCATCCCCACCGGCGGATAGGCTTAGCCTGGTCAGCAATTTCATCCGCCTGGATATCGCTACGCGACATAATCAGGCTGATAATGCTCTAAATCGCGTCCGAGCCGCGTTCGCCGGTACGGATGCGGATAACTTCCTCGACCGGGCTGATGAAGATTTTGCCATCACCGATGCGGCCGGTGCGGGCAGCGGCGACGATAGCCTCGACCGCGCGATCGACCATGTCATCGTCGCAAACGACCTCGATCTTCACTTTCGGCAGGAAATCGACGACATATTCGGCGCCGCGGTAAAGCTCGGTATGGCCTTTCTGGCGCCCGAACCCTTTCGCTTCCATCACTGTCAGCCCCTGCAACCCGATCTCGTGCAACGCGTCTTTCACCTCGTCCAGCTTAAACGGCTTGATCACCGCTTCGATCTTCTTCATGCCTGTTGTCCTCGTGAAACGAGGACCTCCTTCTCACGCGTCGATGAACCGGCCATCCCGCGCGGGTTGGACGGATGCATAGGTTTGCATGATGCGTGCCAGCCGGCAATCCGCTGTCTGCGGGGGGTTGGGAGGATTTTCGTGCCTGAAATCTGGGCAATTGTGCCTGAAATCGGTGCAGACCGGCCCGTCTTGAACCCACAAACCTCTGCCGGTAATGTTGGCATCGCAATATCAAACCTGAGGCAAGCCCATCGTGAAGCCGCTCAACACCCAGCTTGCCGGTCTCGGCACCACCATTTTCACCGTGATGTCGGCGTTGGCCGCCCAGCACGGCGCGATTAATCTCGGGCAGGGCTTTCCGGATACGGATGGGCCGACCGATGTGCTCGATGCCGCGGTCGCCGCTTTGCGCGATGGTCGCAACCAGTATCCGCCGATGACCGGGGTGGCGGAACTCCGTCAGGCGGTTGCGGTGGCCAATAAGCGGTTTTACGGGCTCGATGTGAATCCCGATACCGAGGTGGTGGTGACCTCGGGGGCGACCGAGGCGATCACCGCCTGCCTGATGGGGCTGCTGAATCCGGGCGACGAGGTGGTTCTGATCGAACCGCTTTACGACACGTATTTGCCGGTGGTGCGGTTATTGGGGGCCGTGCCGGTGCTGGTGCGGCTCAACCCGCCGCAGTGGGACTTGCCGCGCGATGAACTGGCGGCAGCATTCGGGCCGAAGACCAAGGCGATCCTGCTGAACTCGCCGATGAACCCAGCCGGCAAGGTGTTCACCCGTGACGAACTGCAGTTCATCGCCGATCTGGTGCTGAAACATGATTGCTATGCGGTGTGTGATGAGGTGTATGAGCATCTGGTGCTCGATGGCCTGGCGCATATTCCGCTGATGACTTTGCCGGGGATGCGGGATCGGTGTTTTCGGGTGGGATCGGCGGGCAAGACCTTTGCGCTGACCGGGTGGAAGATCGGCTACATCACTGCCTGTCCGGGCCTCGCTACCATCGCGACCAAGGCGCATCAGAACCTTACGTTCACCACGCCGCCGAATTTGCAGCGGGCGGTGGCGGTGGGGTTGGCTAAAGATGATGCGTATTTCGCCGAACTGGCGTCCGATTTGCAGAGGAAGCGCGATATTTTGGCGGTCGGGTTGGCGCGAATTGGCTTTGCCGTGCTGCCGACCCATGGCAGCTATTTTATCTCCGCCGATTTCCGCCCGTTGGGGTTCAACGGCGATGATGTCGCGTTCTGCCGCTATATTACCGAGCACGCCAAGGTAACCGCGATCCCGGTCACCGCGTTTTATGAGGGGGAGGGGCCGAAATATTTCGCCCGCTTTGCCTTCTGCAAGCGTGATGAGGTTTTGCACGAGGCGGTGGCACGCTTGGCTCGGCTGTTCGGGAAGTGATTGACGCGGGAGGTCGGTTTGGCCTAAAGCCGGCGCTCACTGGAAGTCGGGGCTTGCCCCTGATGGCGGATGTAGCTCAGCTGGTAGAGCGCCAGGTTGTGGTCTTGGATGTCGCGGGTTCGAGCCCCGTCGTTCGCCCCAGTGGAAATATCTCATGTTGACAGTTGGTATTGCAGGTCTGGGTGCGATCGGGTTGCCGTTGGCGCGGGCCCTGGATCGTGGTGTGGACGGGCTGCGGCTGGTGGCGGTAGCTGGGCGTGATGCGGACAAGGCGCGGGGGATGGTGGCGGATTTTCGTGCGCCGCCGGCGGTAGTTGCGGTTCACGCGCTGGCGTGCGCGGATATTGTGGTTGAAGCAGTGCCGGCATCGGCTTTTGAGTCCATTGCGGTGCCGGCGCTGGAGGCCGGGCGGATTTTCGTGCCGAGTTCGGTGGGGGCGCTGCTGCCGCGGATGTTCCTGATAGACCTCGCCCGCGTCCATGGCGCCCGGATTGTGGTGCCAACCGGGGCGCTGCTTGGGCTGGATGCGGTGCGTGCCTGTGCGGAGGGCAATGTTGCCCAGGTCAGCATCGAAAGCCGCAAGCCGCCGCGTGGCTGGGTTGGGGCGCCGTATCTTGTGGCGCATGGGGTGGATGTGGCGGCGATCACCACGCCGACGTTGATTTTTGAGGGCAATGCGTTTGATGCGGCGGCTGGCTTTCCGGCCAATGTGAATGTGGCGGCGGCTTTAGCGCTGGCCGGGATTGGACCGGCGCGGACGACGGTGCGGCTATGGGCCGATCCGGAGGTGGATCGCAATATTCATACGATCCGGGTGGAGGCGGACGCCGCGCGGCTGACCATGACGGTGGAGAATGTGCCATCCGAGGGCAACCCGCGGACCGGGAAGCTTACCCCGCTGTCGGTGCTGGCGTGCTTGCGGGGGTTGACGAGTGTGCTGAAGGTGGGGAGTTGAGGGCGGTCAAATTCAGTCCCACTGGCAGCCGTGTTTCGTGGTTTGCCACATGCCAAGGGCAACCCTTAGCCCTGCGTTTATAATCACTGGCGGGCGGGTGAACGTCGGCAATGGTGTAGCGTTCCCCATGCGCGACCGGGAATTGGCAAATGGGACGAAGTTGCTCCGGCAATTAGGATCGGTCGTGTCATTGAAACCCGCTCGGACGTTCTCATCGATACAAAAGAGAGCACATTTGGGCGGGTCGATTATATTGCGTTATGGGAAATTCAAGACGTCAGCGTCGAACCGAATATCGCGTCGGATAGTAACTTTTATCTGCGCTTCAGATTTTTGCCCGCCGAATAGAACCGAAGAAGCTCAAGCTGGCTGGAGGGAATCGGGATGTTCATGACTTGGCGTGCTGTGGTCGTATCACGCGATCATGGCGGCGGTGCGTGGCCGCAACAAAGTTTTGCCTCACCCCAAAATTCCCTCAACAATTTTCTGCACCGCCAGCGCTTCTTCCAATGTCGCCAACGGATGCGCCTCGCCCCGCACCATGGCGGCCACGCCTGCCAGTTGCCGTGTCAGGCCCAAGGGTCGGGCACGATCCTGTGGCATGGCGTCGGCGGCTTGCTGCCAGGTACCGTTGACCAACTGCTCGGCGATTGCCCAGTCGCAAATGCGGATGGTGCTTTTGTCGCCGGCCAGCGTCATCAGATTATGGTCGTCCTTCGCCGTGGTCCCAACCCCGCCAGACAGGGTGATCGGAATGCCACCCGCCGACAGGGACGCTGTGATGCCGCGCTCGCTGCGCTCGGCGATCGGGAAATCCGCCTGATGCGCGCCGAGGCTGATCGGGCCGAGCAACCGGGCGGTGAGGAACAGGAAATGCGAGACCACTTCGCGGGTGAAGCCGCCCTCGGCACGGCCATCGAGCCAGCTTGCCGCGCCTTGCTGCCAGCCGCGTGGCCAGGTGGCGAAGGCGACCTCAATAGTCAGCGATTGCGGGGTGCCAATGATGCCGGCGGCAAGCCAGTTGCGCATATGCTCGGCGGGAAACGACGTCGCCATCGGAAAGTTTACCGCCGCGCGTTTACCTTTGGCCGCGGACACGAACGCCTCGGCGGCGGCAAGGTCGGCGGCCAAGGGCTTTTCACAAAATACCGCCTTGCCAGCGGCCAGCACGGTGGATGCCAACGCGATATGGGATGCAGGAGGCGAGGCGATGTAAACACAGTCCGATACCGCAATCAGTGCCTCAGCGGATCGCGCGATGGCCAGGCCCGGCAGGCTGGCGCTGATGCGGGCACGCGCTGCATCAGATGGGTCCCAGACCCCGGCGATCGTTGCAATATCCCCTGCGTGTTCAAGGGCGGCGCGCAGCATCCGTTCCCCCATAATCCCCGTGCCGATCACCCCAAGTTGAAACATTGCCACTACCCCAATCCGCCGAGAAATTTGATCAATAGTCCGCCGATGACATCGACGTTATAGCCGCCCTCCTGCACGACCGCACAGGGCCGGTTGAGTTTCCGGATTGCTGCACCCGCGCGGGCAAACCCGTCAGCGCTGACGTCGAGAAACCCCAGCGGTTCATCACAACTCGCATCGAACCCGAGGCTGATTACCAGCGCATCGACCCGATGGGCAGTGATCGCCGCCAGGGCCGATCCGATGGCTGCAAGCCACATCTCGTCATCGGCGCCTTGCAGCAGCGGCATGTTGAGGTTGCAGCCAATGCCGGCCCCGGCACCACGCTCCCCGGCATGGCCGACATACCAGGGATAGTAACGGTTCGGATCACCATGGATGGAGGCGAAAAACACGTCATCGCGATCCCAGAATATGCCTTGGGTTCCGTTGCCGTGATGGCTGTCGATGTCGAGGATCGCGACCCGTGCAGCGCCTTGCATGCGCAGTCGCTCGGCCGCCAATGCCGCGTTATTGAGGTAGCAATGCCCGCCGGCACGCGCGGCATAGGCGTGATGGCCCGGCGGGCGGGCCAGCGCATAGGCGTGGCGGCCGACCGCTGCTTCATCCGCGGCGGCAATCGCGCCGGCAGCGGCACGCACGGCTGCCGGAAACGTCTCCAAGGTAATCGGGCAGGCGGCATCCGCAGTGTACCAGCCAACCTGGCCAATGATGGTCGATGACCGGCGCGCGCCATTGGCCATCATTTCCGGCGTCGGGTGGATGTTGGCGACTACTTCGTCCCCCGGATCGGGAAGTGCGGCCCAGGCACGCGGACCATCGCGCAGAAAGCCTAGATAATCGGGGGTGTGGACCTGGCGCAGCGTCAGCAGGTCGATCTCCGGTGGATCGATGATCTCTAGCCGCATGTCAGTACAGGCGTCGATCAGGGCGTCGGCGCGGGCAGGGATTTCGAAATTCTTCCGCACCTTACCTTTTTGCAGGAAGAATTCCGGCGCGTGCGCCTGCTGTGCCTGGTCCCAGAAAACTTTCATCGCTTGCTCCTTGGCGTATCCGCGCTAGCCTAGCGCCAGTTAGACAGGACCGCACCCCATGACCCTTCGCATTGCCGTTGGCGGCTTCATGCATGAAAGCCATTCCTTTGCGCCGCGCCCGACTCGGTATATCGACTTTGTCCTGCCCGGCGGCTTCCCGCGCCTGACGGTCGGGGCAGGGCTGTTTGATGCGGTGCGGGGTACGTCAGTGCCGGTCGCCGGCGCAATTGACGCAGCCGTTGGCGTCGATCTGGTGCCGCTCGCCTGGTGCTTCGCCAATCCGGCAGGGCCGGTGCAGGACGAAGCTTTTGAGCGGATTTCGGCGCTGATCATTGCCGAATTGTCACGCGCTTTAGATGCCGGACCGCTCGACGGGATTTACCTCGATCTGCACGGGGCCGCAGTGGCCGATTCGTTCCCGGACATGGAGGGCGAATTATTGCGCCGGGTGCGCGCCGTGGTCGGCGATCTGCCGCTGACTATCAGCCTCGATCCACACTGCAACCTCACCCCCAAGATGGTCGAATTATGCGATGCGCTGGTGCCGTTCCGCACCTATCCGCATATCGACATGCGCGCCGCCGGCGCCCAGGCGATGCGGCTGTTGCTGGAGCGGATCAAGCGCGGCAAGCCTTGGGCGCGGGCGTTCCGCCAGGTCGATTACTGGATCGCGTTGCCGATGCAATGCACCATGATGGAGCCGATGCTGCCGGTGATGGAGGAACGCAGCAGGCTGGCTGCGGGCGTTACCGAACTCGCCTATTGCTTCGGCTTTCCCTATGCCGATTTCCATGATTGCGGGGTGGCGCTGGCGGCCTATGCCGATACGCAGGGAGAAGCCGATGCGGTTGCCGACGCCTTCAAGGCCTTCATCGATGCGCGGGAAGCGACGTTTCAATGCGCGATTGAAGACGCCGCGACCTCGGTCACCAAAGCGATTGTGATTGCCGCCACCGCGTCCCGTCCGGTGGTGATCGCCGATACTCAGGATAATCCAGGCGGCGGCGGCCATGGCGATACTACTGGCCTGCTCGGGGAATTGATCCGCCAAGGGGCAAAGGGCGCGGTGCTGGCGCTGATCAACGATGCTGAAGCCGCCAGCGCTTTCCATGCGGCCGGGCAGGGGGCGCGAATTGCCCTGGCGCTGGGTGGCAAGTCGGACGGTGTGCCGCTGGCAGTGGACGCGCTGGTTCTGCAACTGACCGACGGCAACTTCTTCAATACCGGGCCGATGGGGAAGGGCAACCCGGCCGATCTCGGGCCGTGCGCGCTGATCGAGGCGGGCGGGGTGCGGGTGATCGTGGTCAGCCGCAAAACCCAAGCGTACGACCAAGCGCTGTTCCGCCATGTCGGGATTGAGCCGTCGGAGTGCCGCATCCTGGTGCTGAAATCATCGGTGCATTTCCGTGCCGATTTCCAGCCGATCGCCGAGGCAGTGCTGGTGGCCGCCGCCCCGGGGCCGGTGGTGGCCGACCCGGCGATTTTGCCGTTCCAGAATTTGCGGCCGGGGTTGCGGTTGCGGCCGTTGGATAATCGGTGAAATCAGGCGAATGTCGTGGGCAGGTCATCGACCTGCGGCGCCGTCAGCAGCCGCGGCGAGGTCCCGCGCAACAGCAGGAACAACTTGGCTGCTTCCTCGATTTCCTCGGCGGCATAAACCGCGTCGGTCAATGTCGCGCCACATACTACCGGGCCGTGATTGGCCAGCAACACCGCCCGCGCATCGCGTGCCGCCGCATGAATGGCCGGCTCCATCGTCGGATCGCCAGGGCGATAATACGGCACGATCGGCATCGTCCGTCCGACCCGCATGACGAAATACGGCGTCAGCGGCGGGATCGGATTGACCGGATCGACATCGGGCAGACACGCGACCGCGGTCGCCATCGTCGAATGCAAATGCACCACCGCGCCGGCATCGGGGCGGGCTTGATAAAACGCGCGGTGCATGAAAACTTCCTTCGATGGCTTGTCGCCACCGATATGGACGAAGTCGGCGCTGAGCTTCGATATCCGGGCTGCGTCCAGTCGCCCGAGCGAGGAGTTGGTCGGCGTCATCAGGTATCCGTCGGCAACCCGCGCGCTGATGTTGCCGGCACTGCCGACCGAAAAGCCCCGGGCGAACAGGCTGGCGGCCAAAGCAACGAGCAATTCGCGAAGTTCTATTTCAGACATTAGGAAGCATCCGGAAGAAAGCAGTTCTTTTTGTGAACAAAAAGAACCAAAAAAACTTTTTGATAAATTCTCGCTGTCGGCGTGGCCACGCTCTGCAGTCCCCTACGCCTCCTGAAACGCCCTCGTAAAGAAATCCGGCGCCCCGAAATTCCCTGATTTCAACGCCAAGCGCAAAGCCGGCCCAGACC
>JACMOQ010000621.1 GCA_014377905.1 Acetobacteraceae bacterium
CAGTCTGCACTTCCACCTTACCACGATCCGCCGTCATGGCGGCGGCAAAGCAGCGCATGCGCGACGCCCCGGTCGCGGACTGCATCAGGCTCAGCGGCAATCCGGTGAGCCGCAGGGCGGCGAAAATATATTGGTTGAATATTGTCGTATTCAATTCGCCATCCACCAGCGCGATGCCAAACCGCCCGCTCAGGCTGCTGGCAATCCCATGCGGGTCGCGGCCGGCGGCGGTGATATCCACACTTGCCGCAACAGTGCCGACAATGTCCTCCGCACGTTGCAGGGCGAGCAGGATCGGCTTGATTGCCAGGCCCGGCGCGTGCACGGCAAGCCGCATCGGGGCGGTTGGCGCGCCGGTGTCATAATCGAAGCTGGCCTCGACCACGCCGCCACCCGGGGTGGTCATTATCAGCCGATCCAGGTTCACCCTGCCTGCCACCATTGCAAGATGGACACCCACATCGCTGACCGGCAAACCGCCAACGCGGGCGGTGGCGAGCTTGAGACTGACGTCCAGATCGCCAAGACCAAGCACCCCAAGCGCATAGGATGCCTGGGAAAACATCTGCGGCCCGGACCGCATTCCTGGCGGGGTGGGCGGCGGCAAAGGCGGCGCAGGACCAAGCGGCACATGGGCGAAGCTCTGACCAAGCGCATCGAAATCGAGCCCCTGGCTGCCAAGCGTTGCCAGCAGCTTCGGCCGGTTGCCGAATTCCACCGATGCCGTGCCAGCAACATCACCGGCCGGAAGTTTCACCACCAAATCGCGCAACGCGACCCCCGCGCCAAGTCCACCCGGCATTTCTCCAACGCGGGCCGACATCCTGGCCTCGGTCCAGGCCGGCAGTCGGGTCTGGAATAGCCGTTCGAGCTTGGAGACATCACGCAAAGTTGCCGCAACTGCCAGATCGAGCCCCGCGAATTGCGCCGGGTTGGCAAGCGCGCCGTTGGCCGAAATCTCCGATCCGCCGAGTTCAGCAATCAGATCAATCGGAAACCCGACCGTATCGCGCCGGGCAATCGCTGGAATAAAACCCAGGCTTGCCGCCGCCTGTAACAGACCAGCCGGGGTTCCCAGCACCAGGGCGGCTTTCAGGGCGCTGCCGCTTAACACCCCGGCGGTCTCGACGCGCAAGGCCTGATCCATTCCGTCGGCACGGATTTCCAGTTTATCAATCCGGCTGCCGGGTAAAAGCGGCGCCAGATCCGACGCACCCACGGTGAATGACAGGGCCGAGATGTCAGGCACCCCGCCGCCGCGGTCGGACAAGCGCAACGATAGCGCCAGCTTGCGCAAACCGGGCATGCTGTCGGGGAAGTAAGCGCGGAAATTGCGCGATTCAAGAAGAAACCCATCAACCTGCAAATTATATCCGGCCAGTTCCAGCGGGCGGCCAACGCTGCCCTGCATCGTCAGGCTTGCGCCACGGGCTTGGGTTTTGATGCTGACCGGCCAGGGTGATGCGGGGTCGGGCGCAAACAGCCGGGCGGGCGACCCGAATTCTCCGTTGACCGTAATCCTGTCGCGACCAACCACGAGTTCGGATGACAGCGTGATGCCGCCATCCTCGTTCACCCCGGCAACCATGCGCTTGAAATTGACCGCGATGCTGGTGGCGGTTTTGGCATCCCGCCACGTCACCCGACCGTCGCGGATTTGTATCGACTGCAAACTGCCAAGTGCCGTCGGCAGCTGGGCGGGCGATGTCGGACCGGCGCCCACCGCACCAGGCGGCACATCCATCCCGGTTTCGATCTGGATGTCCGGCCCATCAAGGATCAGCCGACTGATACTGGGCGCCCCCCATATCAGCCCCCCGAGTGTCAGCGCGGCCTCCGCCTGTCCGATCTGCCCGACGAAAACCCGACTGCCGGGTGCGGCTGCCATCACGATCGGACCGAGTATCAGGCGGGGGCTGAAATGACCGACCAGTCTGATCTTGCCGCGAATTTCAACCTCGCGCCCGGTCGCCTGCCGGATCATCGCAATAATCGTCGGCCGGTAGGCATCGGCGTCAAAACTGCGCAGGAACAGCCACAGGCTGGCAGGAGGGGTCAGCAGCACCGCCATCACCAGTGCCACGTACCACCACACATGGCGCGGCGCCTCAACATAGCCGTAACCCGGCACATGGATCAGGCGTGTGGCACGCTGCGGTGGCGGATCGTCGGGCTGGTATTCAATCTGCTCCAACCGCGCCAGCCCCTACCGGAACGGCGCGATCGCGGCCGGCGCGGTAAAGCCGAGCGTGCGGAAAGTGGCCGCGATATGCGGCGGCAGATCAGCCTCCACCGTCAGCTTGCCGCCAGCCGGATGCGGGAAGCTGATGCGGCGTGCGTGCAGATGCAATTGTTCGCCCAGGCCATCGACCAGCGCTGTGTTGCCGCCACCCTCATGGCTGGTGCGTTCACGACCATAAGGCAGATCGCCCAGGATCGGGCAGTCGATCGCGGCACACGACACGCGCAGCTGATGGGTGCGCCCGGTCAACGGCTTAAGTTCGAGCCAGGCGAGCTTCCGGGCAGCGTGATCGACCGTATGATAATCGGTAATCGCATGGGCGGTGTCCTTGTCGTAGGCGCCAGCTACCGCCACCCGTTCGCCGCGAAAGCCTTCGGTGCGCACCAGATTGAATTCCATCCGCCCATCGACCGGGATCGGCCGTCCGACCACGATCGCCCAATAGGTTTTTTCCACCGTCCGGCCCCGGAACGCCGCCGCCATCTTGGCCGCAACCCCCGGCGTGCGGGCAACCACCAGAATCCCCGAGGTATCGCGGTCAAGCCGATGCACCAGCCGCGGCCGGTCCTGCCCGGGCTCGCGCAGACCATCCAACATCATGTCGATATGCTTGGTAATCCCCGGCCCACCTTGGGTCGCAAGGCCGGGTGGCTTATCCAGCACAATGACCTGATCATCGCGCCACAGCACCATGCGCTCAATATCCTTGCGCAGCAGCGGATCGAACACCGGTTCGGCTTTGGCGGCCGGCGCGTTCACCCGGGTCGGCACTGGCGGCACCCGGACTTCCTGTCCAGGGGCAAGCCGGGCGGCCGCTTCGACCCTTTTGCCATCAACGCGGATCTGTCCGGTCCGGCACCAGCGCTGGATCACGCCCTGGGTCAGGTCGGGGAAATGGCGACGCAACCAGCGATCGAGGCGAATATCAGCCTCATCAGCGGTCACGGAATTATTGGTAACGGTCATGAATCAGGTTCCTGGCGCGTGATCGCTTTTGGCGGAATCACCAAAAGCGGAGATCACCCGCTCCGACTAAGTCGCCCGCTTCTGCCGCAAATCCGCCCAATAAGCGAGCCGTTTGCCGATTTCCCGCTCGAACCCACGCTCCGGCGGCTGATAAAAATCATGCCGCGCCATCCCGTCGGGGAAATAATTCTGCCCGGAGAACCCGTCCTCCGCACCATGGTCGTAAGCATAGCCGCTGCCATACCCTAGGTTTTTCATCAACTTGGTCGGCGCGTTGAGGATATGGGCCGGCGGCATCAGGCTGCCCGTGCCCTTCGCCGCCCCCTGGGCTGCCCCGAACGCCTTATAAACCGCATTCGATTTCGGCGCCGTCGCCAGATAGACCACGCATTGCGCGATCGCCAACTCCCCCTCCGGCGTGCCCAGCCGCTCAAAAGCCTGCCATGCCGACAATGCGACGACGAGCGCCTGCGGATCGGCCAGGCCAATATCCTCTGATGCCAAC
>JACMOQ010000622.1 GCA_014377905.1 Acetobacteraceae bacterium
AGGGGGGGGGGTGTTTTTCGGAATGCTACCCTGTTCATGGGTGTTTATATAGGGATGTGCCAAGTGACGGCGCGAATAGCGTTAGGGGGTATGTGGGGTGATCAGGGAGAGGGTGCCGATTCGAACCGGGCAGCGAGGTTCTCGATGCTCGCGGGTGGGCGCATGGATGTTAGCGTACGCATGGTTTGGCAATACGCAGCAAGCCCCAAATCGCGCTTCTGGTTGAGCGTCTGATTGCCTAAAGTCAGACAGAATGGCAACGTTAAGCTTCTATGTATGTTGCCGAGGCGAGGTTGTTAAGCGCGTAGCTTCCGATCAGGCGAAGGGCTTGCTTATCCTGCCCAAGCGCTAAGTCGTCGAACGGACTACGGCTGAGCGTAACCGATTCCGAAATTGGCGAAAGATTGGGAGTGCCTAAACCTCTCCGCAAGAGCGTTCTTGCGATGGGCGTCTGTCAGGATGATGCGTCGAAGGTTATTGATGAAGGCAGTTTGTTCCCAGATAGACTCTCAGCACCATTTTCATATTCGACACGAAAATTTTCAAATATTTTGAATTAACGAAAATTGGTTGAGCGTCACAAAATTATCCTATTCATTTGCGGGATTAATTTTATTTTCGTATTTTTATTGTTGGGGGTCGGATATTCTGGGTACGTTCATTTGATGATACCAAAAGTGACGTAAGAAATTTCGAGAAATTATAGATACAATGGAATTGTAAATCCTTTATCTCAAAAATACTTACCATATATGTTTATAGCATTTTTCTTCATGGTGTTACATTATTTAGCTTTTTGCATACATTTTCAGCCACGAATGAATATTCTCGTGTCATCGGCACGATGAATTTGGCAAAACACAATTTTCCTACGGTTCGCTATGGCTTATTTAATTGGGCTTCGGCAATTTTTTTTACGGCCAGTTAATTCGCAATTTCACTTCAACGTAAATTTATATCTAGCGTCTTTTGGAAACAAAGATAGGATATGCACGAGATTAAGAATGGCTGCTGTGATGCACTACGTTGTCATTCCCAATTGGACTCTAAGCAAAAAAATTTAATTGGGAGTATACCTATATGATCGAGTCTTTAACTATGACGAAGATCACCACCGCAAGGACGAACACGAACCCGGCGGCGCGGCGGAAAAGGTAGCTGCCCATGGACATAAAGGCAGAATAAGGGCGGAGAGTGCGGCTGGAAAGGCCCTCGCCCCGGCCCTCACCCGGAGGGGGTGAGGGTGTCTTGAGCCAAATTGTCACTGGCCACGCGGGTGTACCTGGGCAGTTATTTTGCTTTCGCCCAAAGGAACGCCAGCTTGCCTAATGTGTCAGCAACGACGGCAACGTCATCGCCGCCAGTAAGCTCCTTGTCACCCCGCCAAACGCCATTTCGCGCAGTCGGCTATGGCCATACATGCCGCAGACCAGCAGATCGGCACCGCAATCGGAGGCGTAGGACAGCAGCGCCTCGCCCTCAGAGATTTCAGTGACCACGGTTTGCCTGGCCTCCGCCACAACCCCGTGGCGGGCGAGATGGCGGATCAGGTCATCGGCCGGGCGATCGCCATCACCGGTGATGCCGCGCTGCGGGTTGATCGACAGGACGATCACCTGTTTCGCGGTTTGCAGGATCGGCATGGCTTCGTGGACGGCGCGGGCGGCCTCGGCGGTGGCGCTCCAGCCGATCAGCACGGTCTGGCCCACGGTCGGGTAATCGCCGGCATAAGGCACCACGAGCAAGGGACCGCCGGTTCCCATCAGCAACGCCGGATCGATGACGCTACCTTTGTCGGGCGCGGGCTGGCCGACAACGACCAGATCGGCGTAACGACCATGCAGCACGATGGCGTCGGAGACATCGCCTTCAACCTCGCGCCATTCACCTTGTATGCCGTGGCGTTCGATTGCGGCGTTGAATTCGGCGCGCAGTTTGGTGGATTGTTCAATCCGGGTCGCGCGCATGCTGTCGAGGATCGCCTCGACCTGGCGGGTATCGTAATACATCGGCGGGTCACCAATGAAGATTTCCGCGGTCGGCAAATCATAGACGTTGAGGCCGATCAGCCGGCCCGAACTGCGTTCTGCCAGACCGGCGGCGATATCGAGGCGAATTGCGTTGCGCGGCGATGAATTGAGATGAACCAAAATGTCTTTAAAGCCCATGACGTCCTCCTGAAGATGCAAGGATTATGGTCGTGTGCGGCCTCTGCGGCATTGATCGAAGTCAATCCGGGCGCCGGCGCGCCAGCACCGCATTGAAACGCCCGAAGATCAAACCGACCCCCCACACCGCACCGGCAGTTAGCACCACGGCGGGTCCGGCCGGAATATCGGCGTGGAACGAGATCAGCAGCCCGGCGAGTGAGGCCATTACGGCGATTGCCACCGCCATCCCCACCATTCCGGCCAAGGTCTGCGCCCAATGCCGGGCGGCAATCGCCGGCAGCATCATCAGCCCGACCGACATCAAGGTGCCAAGGGCTGCAAACCCACCGACCACGCAGGTCACCACCAGCGCCATGAAGGCCAGATGCCAGATGCCGCCGCCCCCGCCGACGGCCGCAAGGAACCCCGGATCGACGCTTTCCACAATCAGCGGCCGCCAGATCAGCGCCAGGCCCAGCAGGCAGACGGTTCCCGCCCCGGCCATCAGAAACAGCGCCGCATCATCGACCGCCAGCACGCTGCCGAACAGCAAATGGGTCAAATCCACCCCACGGGTCGTTGACACAATCGCCACGCCCGCGGCCAGCGCCACCATCGTCACCCCGGCCAACTGGCTATCCTCCTGCCCCGCGGTTGCCCGCGCCAGCGCGCCGGCCAGCAGCGTTACCACCAGGCCGGCGATCAACCCGCCAAGTCCCATTGCCGCAAGCCCGGCGCCGCCGAGCATCGCGCCCAGCGCAATGCCGGGCAGGATGCCGTGCTGGAGAACATCGGTGGTCAGGCTCATCCGGCGCAGCACCAGAAACACCCCGAGCGGCGGGCCGGCGAGCGATAGAGCGAGGCACCCGGCCAGCGCACGACGCATGAACCCAAGATCGAACGGCGCCACCAGCAACGCCTCAATCATGCCGCATCGAGCCAGGGATCGATGGCCAGCCGGGCGGCGCGGCGGTTTTCGGCCGATAGCACCGTGTCCGTTGGGCCCCAGGCAATCAGCCGGCGCGCCAGCATGACGGTATGGGGGAACATCGCGCGCACCAGATCGATATCATGCAGCACCGCAATCACCGTGCGGCCAGCGCGCTGCCAGTCGGCCAGCATGTCGCGGAACACCGCCTCGGATGCCGCATCGACGTTTGCGGTGGGTTCATCGAGCAATATGACCTCGGCGTCCTGCACCAGCAGGCGTGCCCAGAGCACGCGCTGGAACTGCCCTGCCGACAAGGTGCCGACCAACCGGCGTTCCAACCCGGCAAGTCCGACCCGCACTAGCGCCGCGGCCACCCTCGCCGCGGCATCCGCCGGCAAACCCGCGAAAACGCCGATTTGTGGGATGGCACCGAGCGCCACCACATCGGCGCAACTGATCGGAAATCCGCGTTCCATCCGGCCGGCCTGCGGCAGCAATGCGACTTGGGTCTGGGCCAGTCCGGTTTTGGCGATGGTCCCGGACGCGGGCGGATGAACGCCGGCAATAGCGCGCAGCAAAGTGGTTTTACCGGCGCCGTTGGGGCCGATGATTGCGGTCATGCTGCCAGGGGCGAATACACCCGAGACATCATCAACCGCCGTCACCCCGCGATATTGGCAGGTCACGTGGGAGAGAGTGATCATCGTGCCCACAGCACCGCGAGCCAGATCA
>JACMOQ010000623.1 GCA_014377905.1 Acetobacteraceae bacterium
CACCACGGACATACTGAAGCCGAACTTGGTCGCAAATTCGTCGAAAATTACGGCTGGACAGAGATCTTCCACGCCGACCGTCTCGCTTGCGGCTTCCTGGTGCTGGGACCGCGCACTGCATATCCCACCCATCGCCAGGCGGCGGAGGAAATCTGCATCCCGCTCGCTGGCACCGCGTTCTGGCAACGCGGCAACCGCCCCTTCGCGCCACGACCACCGGGGATGATTATCCATCATCCATCCTGGTTGCCGCACGCGATGCGCACGAGTAACGATCCGTTGTTGGCGCTTTACGTTTGGCGCGGGGATCTGCTCGAGAATAGGCAAGTATTGGGGTGACAAAAGTCTTTTTTGGTCCCCAAAAGAACATCCTTGCCTTACCGTCCTCGCGCCACATTCCAGGTCCGCATCGGATAATGCGTGTTTCCGCCCTCATATGCCGGAAACTCATGAAAATCCTGCCGCAGTTCATGCCGCGCCGGCGAATTCAGCGCCATGGTGAGCGCCTCGGGGCTGTCGAACACCACTTTGTTGCGCTGCATATGGGCGTAACGTGGCACTGGCAGCGCGCCCATCCAGTCGATCCGCGATGAAATTTCGATCTGCCGAATGCCGGGAAACTTGGCCATGATGGGTGGGTGATGGCCGATATAATGGGTAAGCCAGGCATTGAGGTCAGCGGCCGGCCCGGCATAGGCGACCAGATAACTGCAATGCGGCGCGCCATCGACGACCTGAAACACCGGGTCGGGCACCATGTAACGCCGCACCGCCATGGCTTCCTGGGTCGCCTCGGCATTTGTTTGGCTTGGCAACAGATCGAGCAATCCCTGCAACGGTCCCGTGGCCGCGAAAGCGGCTTCCAGCGTTTGAATATCTCCGAAATAACTCTGAATCACCAGCGATGGCGCGCGGCCATCGTTGAGGTACGGGTCATGCGCCACAGCCGGCGTATGCAGCAGCGCCTGCATCACGCCAGGGGTTGCCGCCAGCAATGACGAAACCGCCGCGCGCTCGGTGGGCGTGGGTTCGTGTTCGGCACGGAAATTGAGGAAATGACAAAATCGCATCAGAGTTGCCCTTGTGCTGAAGTGTCCGGTACATTGGCATCAAGCTCGGCGATCCAGACACTGGCGCTGCCATCCGATGGCGCACGCCAGTCACCCCGCGGCGAGAGCGACCCGCCCGAAGATATTTTAGGCCCGTTCGGCGCGACCGACCGCTTGAACTGCGATGTCGCAAAGAACCGATACAGAAAACTGCGCAGCCATTTGCGGATTTCCGCCAGATCATACCCGCGCTGCTTGTCATCGGGCGTATTCGGTGGCCACGCGCCGGCTGCCGCATCGTGCCAGGCGCAATAGGCCAGATAGGCGATCTTGGACGGTCGGAAACCGTAACGGGTGGTGTAGTAAAGATTGAAATCCTGCAACGGATAGGGTCCAACCGTTGCCTCGGTGGACTGGATCGCGCCGCTGGCATCGGGTGGCACCAGTTCGGGCGAAATCTCGGTCGTCAGGATCGCCAGCAGGATGTCGCTGGCGCCGACGCCGAGTTCGCCATTGGCGGCCACAAACCGGATCAGATGCTGGATCAGGGTCTTAGACACCGATGCGTTAACGTTATAATGCGACATGTGGTCGCCAACGCCATAGGTGCACCAGCCCAGACCGAGTTCGGACAGATCGCCCGTGCCAACCACCAGGCCGTTATTGTGGTTGGCCAGTCGGAACAGATAATCAGTGCGCAATCCAGCCTGCACGTTTTCAAACGTGATGTCGTATTGCTTGGCACCATCGGCGTAAGGGTGGCCGATATCAGCCAGCATCATCCGTGCCGCCGGGCGGATATCGATTTCGCCCGCCGTTACCCCCAGCGCCCGCATCAAGGCCCAGGCATTGGATTTGGTCCAGTCAGTGGTGGCGAACCCCGGCATTGTATAGGCCATGATGTCGGACCGCGCCCGGCCCAGCCGATCCATCGCGCGCACCGCTACCAGCAGCGCCTGGGTGCTATCGAGCCCGCCGGAAATGCCGATGACCAAACGCTGTGCGCGTGCGGCGACAATGCGTTTGGCGAGGCCCTGGACCTGAATATTATAAGCCTCGTAACAATCCTGCGCGAGGCGCGCCGCATCATCCGGCACATAGGGGAAGCGGGGCACGACCCGCCGCAAGGGCAGGGCTTCGGCCGGCGCATCGAGCGTGAACGCGGCAATGCGGAACTGCAACTGATCGGCCGGCATGCCGCGCCCGCAATCGGCAAAGGTGCCGGTGCGCATGCGTTCCTGGCGGATGCGGCCAACATCGATATCGGCGACCGCCATGGTCGCGCCTAACGGGAAACGCTCGGTTTCGGCGAGCAGCACCCCGTTTTCGAAAATCGCCGCCTGACCGTCCCAGGCGAGATCGGTGGTCGACTCGCCCGGCCCCGCCGCGGAATAGGCGTAAGCCGCGATCGCGCGGGCAGACTGGCTACCGCACAGGCTGCGGCGGGTTTCGGCCTTGCCGATGGTGATATTGCTCGCTGACAAATTCAGCAGGATTTCGGCCCCGGCCATTGCCCCGTAAGTGCTCGGCGGCAGGGGCACCCAGACATCTTCGCAGATTTCGATATGGAAGGTGAACGGTGCCGTACCAGTTGAGCGGAACAGCAGATCGACCCCGAACATCACATCCTGCCCGGCGAGCCTGATCGTCTGGCCGCGCTGCCCGGCGCCGGTGGTGCAATGGCGTTCCTCGTAAAATTCCCGATAGTTGGGCAAATAGGTTTTTGGCACTGCGCCCAGGATGCGGCCGCGATGGATGGCAACCGCGCAGTTGAACAGCAAGCCACCAATCCGCAGCGGCGCGCCAATCACAAAGGCCGGGAACAAATCCCGACTTGCCAAGGCAAGTGCCGCGATCCCCGCCTCGACCGCATCAAGCAGCGCGTCCTGAAATAGCAGATCGTCGATTGCGTAACTCGACAGGCCAAGCTCAGGAAACACCACCAAGGCCACGCGCTCGGCATCGCCCTGGCGCACCAGATCGAGCGTCGCTGCCACCGCAAATCCTGGGTCGGCCACCGCCCCGGGCGGCACACAGGACCCGACCCGGATGAAATCATGGCTGTAGGGGGAGAGGAAATTGTTCAAACCGGCCGGCCCAATGCTCGGCGCAGCATTTCCGCAAACAGCGCGTTGCGCGCTGCCGCCCCGCTGGCCAGCAGATCGCGCGATTGCGCCAGCAAACCAGCAACGGTCATCCCGGCCTCCTGCGTCCATTTCGCGTCGTGCGCCGCCGCCCAGCGCGCCACCTGCGCCTCCCCGGCTTCGGGGTGGAACTGCACGCCCACCGCGCGGCGATACTGGTAGGCCTGCACCGTGCCATGGTCACGCGCCAGCACTTCGGCGGCGTCGGGCACTTCGAGATGATCTTCATGCCAGCGCAACCACGGACCGGCCCAGATTGGGCCCGCAACGGTTTCGTTGCTGTGCCAGCCAACGAAGCGGCGGTCGCCCAAATGCGCGGCCCTCCCGCCGATGGCGCTGGCCAGCAATTGCGCGCCAAAGCAGATCGCCACGATCGGCTGATCGGCATCTGCCGCCGCGCGCAGGAAATCGCGCTGGCGATTGATCCAGGGCAAGTCCTCATAGGCGCCGTTGGCCGACCCCAGCGTCACCACCAGATCATAGCCTGCGGGCGTCTCTGGCAACGCCTGCGGCCCGACAATGGTCAAGGTTGCGCCCTGGTCGGCCAACCAGTCACCCAACAGGGCAACCGGGGCGGAAGCGGCGTTTTCGATAACCAGGACCTGCATCGGCTTTGTTTCCCCCGCGTTGACGCCGGGATGATTGCTTGGACCTGGGATGCCGTCAAACCGTGTGCAAGATCACACCGCGATAGATTGCGCCACGTAAGGCATGAAATGCGCGATAGTGGGGGTCGCGAGGGCCTTCACCTTGGCGCCCTCGTCATATCGACGCAGCTTCACCGCGTCCTGCCAGTAGGGCAGGGTCTCAAATTCGGCGATCTCGGTCGCCGACATCGGGCCACCTTGCAAGGACAGGCTCAGCACGGAATCGGATGACAGTTTGGCGAAATAGTCGGCTTCCTTGCCGCACAGGTAACGCTTGGCGGCGACATGCAGGCGCACCGGTTCGGTGACATCCGGCCCGAAATGGCCTTGGAGGAAGGCGTGGCCAGCATGCTCGTGCTGGTCATCAATGCCCGCGGCCGCCGGGTTTTCGCCCAAATCATGCACCATGTGGCCGATATCGTGCAGCAGTGCGGCTGCAATCAGGGAGGGTTTGTCACCCGCCTGTTCGGCAAGCCAAGCGGCCTGGAGGGCGTGCTGGATCTGGTTGATGTCCGACAGGCCATATTTATGCTGGCCGTTCACGTCGAGCCGACGGGCGATACCAGCGAGGAGGGCTTGTGTCATCAAATTGTCACTCTATTTCACTAAGGTGAAAAAATTTATAACGTTGGAGCTGGTTTAAGGCAACCGTGATCGCCCGTTCTGGCAGGCCAACCGGTGAAAGCATGATTAATGAAACTCCGATATAAAGCCCGTTAATTATCGCCCTGGTGGGCGAGATTACTGTTCCACCAACGGTCTGCCGGCGAGATGTGGCAATTAGCAATCACATCTCGTTCCGGTGCTCGACGATAGCACCCCTGGTCAGTCGGCCGAATTGTAATTTCGCCGACGTCAACATCGGCCGGCTGCTCAATGGCGAAGGCGATCGCCCGGGCAATGGCGGCGGGTGGGATCGCCATTTTATCCCGCGCTGCAATGGTTTGCGCCTTCACCTCGGCCACAGTCATCGAGTCCGCGAAATCAGTGTGGACAAAGCCGGGGGAAATCACCGTTACCCGCAAATTGGCCCCGGCCTCCTGGCGCAACCCCTCGGAAATAGTGCGGACC
>JACMOQ010000624.1 GCA_014377905.1 Acetobacteraceae bacterium
AAGGTCATGCCTGGCAAAATGGCCGAATGGGTCAAGATGATGGAAGAACAGATCATCCCCTTCCAGGTCAGCAAAGGCATGGTAATCACCGGGTCATTCCAGGGCGAAACCGACGACAGCGTTTATGTCTGGACCCGCCGTTTCGAAAGCGAGGCCGAGCGCGTGGTGCTTTATGATGCGGTCTACAAAAGCGACCATTGGACCCAGGTGATCGCGCCGCAGATTGGTGGCGTGCTGGATCGGTCGGGGATTGTGGTCCACCGGTTGGTCGCAACCCCGAAATCGCCGGTTCAGTAGCAACGTGTTTGCCGCTTTGACCAAGGTAAAAGCGGCAATTTGGCAAGCCGGCGATACAGGCGGTGCGTCTCATCCATCGGGGACGGCCCCATGATGCACTGTGCATGGGGGACAAATGTCGATGGATTGCACTGATAGCCCAACGGCCACCCAAAGCGTTCCGCGCGGCGCGTTGCTACGCTGGCTGCTGGCCTATGGCACGTTCAGCGTGCCGCAGGCGGCTGGCCCTATTGTCTATGCGCTGCTGGCGATTCCGCTAACTGGTGATCCGGGCAACGGGGCGGCGATTGTGCTGACGATCACGCTTGCGCAGGTGGCGGGCGCGGTGCCGGTCGCCCGGCTCGGGCGCGGCAGCAACGCCGTCAGCTACCTGAAAGTGCTGGTGGGGATCAGATTTCTGGCACTGGTAGCGGTTGCGATGGCGGCAGCGATGGGGGCACCGTTCGCCGTGTTGCTGGCGGCATCAGCGTTGGCCGGCTTGGTGAATGGGGCGGCGTTTGGTTATTTGCGATCGGTGCTGAACTATCTGGTCGCGCCATCACACATGCCACGGGCGCTCGGCATGGCCGCCACCCTGAGCGAGTTTACCTTCGTTGCAGCACCGGTTGCGGCATCCTTGCTTGGGACCGTCGATCCAGTTTTGGCGCTGGTGGTATTGAGCGTGCTTGGGACGGCGCCGATGGTGCTGGTGGCGAACATCGCCCACGCCAAGGCACCGGCGCGGGTGGATGGCGGTGGCCGGCTGCTGACCCCTGCGATCCTGTTATGGCTAGCGTGCACGGTGGCCAACAGCGCGGTGGTATCGGCGATCGAAATCGGGGCGGTGTCGCTGGCGATGAATTATGGCTTCCCGCCGGCAATGGGATTCATTTTTACCGTCGCGCTGTGTGTGGCATCGGTTGCCGGCGGGGTGTGGGTCAGCGTGCGCAACCGCATGCCGGCCCGCGCGATGGTTTTAATATATCTTGGTGTGATGACGACGGGCGCGGCGTTGGTGGCGTTGCAAGCCTCGGTCGCCGTCACAATCATCGGGGCGGTGCTGGTGGGCGGGGTTCTGGCGCCGCTGGGCACGTATTATTCGTTGAGGCTTGACGCCTTGTCGCCACCGCATCGCAAGCCGGAACTGTTTGCGCTGGCAAGGACGGCGAATGCGATCGGGGTGATCGTGACGAGCGCGAGCCTGACTTTGACCTCGCTGTCGGTAACGCTGGCGGTGGCGGCCGCGCTGATGATGGTGGCGACGGTGGTGGTCGGGGTGGTTTCCTGGGTGGGCCAGACTGAACGAGGGAGGGTGCCATGACGACCGTTCTGCGGGACCTGTTTCATCTCACATACGTGCTGCGCTAATATGCCGAGCATTCTTCGCTCAGATGGCTATCGGTTCTTCTTCTACAGTGACGAAGGTCATCCACGTGAGCCGCCGCACATCCATGCCGTTTCCGGCGACAAGACCATTAAATTCTGGCTTGATCCTGTGGAATTGGCGCATAATAAGCCTCTGTAGGCGTCCGAGATCGGGACTTTGCTCAAGCTTGTGACCAGACATCGAGATCTTTTTTGGGAGGCGTGGCATGTCTATTTCGACACTTGAAACCGAACCCTTGGCGATCGGCGTCGCCTTCTCGGACGATGTGTTCCGCGTGTCGCTCGACGACGGGCGGGAGCTTTCGGTCCCGCTGGCCTGGTTTCCGCGCCTGTTGCACGGCACGCCAGCGCAGCTTCTTGGTTGGGAACTGATTGGACTGGGGCAGGGTATCCACTGGCCTGACCTGGACGAGGATATATCGGTTGCGGGGATTCTTGCGGGCAGGGGCGACCAGACGCGCGTCCGGCGCGCTGCCGCGTAGCACCAATCCACGCGGCACTGTGGCGGAACGGTGCGCGGGCGATAATAAGGTGGATGCGGCGATGGGGTCTGTTTCCCGATCAGGGCAACAGCTCGAAACGCCAATACCGCTCTGTTCAGTGGCGGCAGGTCCAAAGCCTTCGTCATCGCGAGCTTAAGCGTTGCGATCTAGGGGACGGGGCGGCTTGTGCCAGCCCCCTCCTGCGGGAAGCGGCGAAATTGCTTGCGGTTGAGGCGCATTTATGTTAGTTATTTTTGCATGAATACTTCAGCCAATTCCTCCCCTTTCAGCCTTCCGGAGACCGCGCCCGATTTGGCGCGGCGGTTTGCTGTGATTTTGGCGGGGCTGGCGGGGTTGGTGGCGCGGCGATTTTTGCGGATGCCGCATCTGTCGGTGTTCACCCTGTTGCTGTGGGGCCGGTTGAACCGGGCGGTGCGGCGGTTTTATCGCGCGTTGACGCAGGCGCCGGGCAAGGCGCGGGCCGGTCGGGCACCAAAGGCGCGGGGCGCGCGCGGCGATGATGCGAGGGTGCGGCCGATGGCTTTGCCAACGGGGCGGGGCTGGTTGGTGCGGGAACTGGGTTGGGAGGCGGCGGGCTATATGTCGCAGCTGGAGGCGTTGCTGGCGGAGGTTGCGAGCCGGGAAGCGCTGGCGGGGGCGCCGGCGACCGGGCGGGTGTTGCGGCCGATCTGCCGGATGCTGGGGGTTTCGATGGCGTTGACGCCGGTGGTGGTGCGCAGGGTGCCGGCGGTGGTGGTGGCTGCGGCGCAGGAACTGGCGATGGATGGGCTGGTTGCGGAGGCGGACGGTTTTGCAAAAAGCCGTTAAGCGGGTTCGGAAAAGTTGCGCCCTATTTGTTACGATATCGTAATAATTGTGTTGATTTTCTCGTGGATTGCTTCGCAAGGGCTCGCAATGACGACGCTTTTGCCGGCTGGGCACGCCAACGGCCAGGAATGGTTGAAGTTTTTTTGGTTCTTTTTGTTCACAAAAAGAACACGCTTCGTTACCCTGAGGCTAACGTTCTTCCACTTCGACCGAATAATTTGAGTAGCAATTTGACTGCCATCCCCCGAGGCCCTCGCAGTTTCGGATCGCGATTGAGCAGCAAAGCCGCATCGCGGGCGGCCATTTGCAGCAGGCCTTCATCACGCTCTGGATCAGCAAGTTTCCAGTCTCCGAAGCCGGATTGCGATGTGCCGAGCAGGTCTCCCCCGCCGCGCAGCCGGAAGTCTTCGTCGGCGATAGCGAAGCCGTCATCGGTGTCGCGCAACAGCACCAACCGGCGTTTGGCGGTTTCGAACAGCCCGTCGGCGTGGAGCAGC
>JACMOQ010000006.1 GCA_014377905.1 Acetobacteraceae bacterium
ACCCACCGCGCCTATGATCGCCGGGCCTTCGCCACCGGCGCGATACGCGCCGCGTTGTGGGCGCGCGAACAGAGTCCAGGTTTATACAGCATGATGGATGTGCTGGGGATGCCTTGACCCCCCCTCCCCTTTAGGCCAAACAGCGACGGCTTTGGCTTTCAGTCGGATCTGCCGGCGATTTCTACCCAGCAGCCTAGGATAAATCATGCGCGTCAAGGGCGAATATCTGTTCACTTCCGAATCTGTTTCGGAAGGCCATCCCGACAAGGTTGCCGATCGTCTGAGCGATACTGTTTTGGATGCGTTCCTGGCCGCCGACCCCTATGCGCGGGTGGCCTGCGAAACTCTGGTTACCACCAATCGCGTGGTTCTGGCGGGTGAAACCCGTGGCCCGGGCAGCGTGACGCACGAATATCTCGCCCATCTCTGCCGCATGGCGATCGAGGATATTGGCTACGATCAATCCGGCTTCTCGTGGCGCAACGCCGATATCGCCGTCCATCTGCATGCCCAATCCGCCGACATTGCCGCAGGCGTTGATAGCGCCGGCAACAAGGATGAAGGTGCCGGCGATCAGGGCATCATGTTCGGCTATGCCTGCACTGAAACCCCGAGCCTGATGCCGGCGCCCCTGCATTACGCGCATGACGTGCTGCACCGCATCCGCAACATGCGCCGTGCCGGCGACAAGGAAGTGGCTGGCCTGCTGCCGGACGCCAAAAGCCAGGTTTCCTTACGCTATGTCGACGGCAAGCCGGTGGGATGCACGTCGTTCGTGATCTCGACCCAGCATGAAGAAGGCATGAGCCAGCGCGCCATCAAGGCCGCGTTGCTGCCGATCATCGCGGCGAGCCTGCCGAAAGGCTGGATGCCGTCGGAGAACGAGATCTACATCAACCCGACCGGCAATTTCGTCATCGGTGGCCCCGACGGCGATTGCGGCCTGACCGGACGCAAGATCATCGTGGACACTTACGGCGGCGCGTCACCGCATGGCGGCGGCGCGTTCAGCGGCAAGGACCCAACCAAGGTTGATCGCTCGGCTGCCTATGTTTGTCGCTACCTGGCGAAGAACGTCGTCGCGGCTGGGCTTGCCGATAAATGCACCTTGCAGATCAGCTACGCAATCGGGGTTTCAGACCCGCTGTCGCTTTATGTCGAGCTGCATGGCAACCCCTATGAGGTCGACGAAGGCAAGCTGGAAAAGACCCTGCGCGAGCTGGTTAATCTGCGGCCGCGCGGCATTCGCGAACACCTTCATCTTAACCGGCCGATCTACGTGCCGACATCTGCTTATGGGCATTTCGGCCGTACGCCGGACGACGACAAGGGCACCTTCACGTGGGAGAAGACCGATCTGGTGAGCCAACTGAAAAGCGCGTTTGGCCGATAAAGCCACCGCCGGATAGGCTTTATGGCCGCCAGCGCGGCCAGACCTTGCGTGCCCGGCAGAAATTGCTGCTCACTGATACCTTGCCGCGGTTGCGGCTTGCCAATCCGGCCGCCCCCCCCACGGGGCGGCCGCTTTGGTTGGAGGTTGGGTTTGGTGGCGGCGAACATAGCTGGGCACAGATCAACGCAAATCCGGACGTGAATCTGATCGCGTGCGAGGTGTTCGAGAACGGGTTGTGTTCCCTGCTGTCGCGGCTGGTGCCAGAGGGCGGCGAGGCGACCGCGCCGCTGGCGGATAATTTGCGTATCTGGGATGATGACGCACGAACCCTGATCCGGGCGCTGCCGGATGGGTGTCTGGATCGGGTGTTTCTGCTGTTCCCCGATCCCTGGCCGAAAGCACGGCACACCAAAAGGCGCTTTGTTCATCCGGCGTTGATCCCCGAACTGGCGCGCGTGCTGCGGCAAGGCGGGGAATGGCGGATTGCCAGCGATGATCCGACGTATCAGGCATGGGTAACGGACGTGCTGGCCGGGCAAAGCCTGTTCAGCGTGCCAGCGCCGGCGACTACGCGGCCTGATGGCTGGCCGCCGACGCGGTATGAGGCCAAGGCGCTGGCTGCTGGGCGCGGGCCGCTTTACTGGGCGTTGCGGCGAGAGTGAGATATTTTTCCTTGTAATTCGGGTGAAAATGTTATAAAAAATGACCAAATTTCAGGGTTATTTTGTATGCCAGACGATCTTGTTGTCGATTTTGTCTTCGTGCCCAACGGGGCGCCATTTCCGCATGATTGGGTGCGCCGCCACCCGGACTACATCAGCCTGCCCGCGCAATTCAAAGGCACCCCGGCGCAGATCCGACGTTTCATGGGCCGGCGCCTAGCGCGGACGGGCGAGGCACCTGCTGAAGCGCTGGCTCAAATCTCCGGGAGTTAAGGTATCTATTGCGCTCTCGACACATGGACATGCGCAAACGAGCAACAATCGCAGCTTTCCGCAACTGGCCGATTGGAAGCCCTTCAACCTTTTACGCTAGGAGCCAAGTGAGATGGTGGAGAGCAAAAATGGATGCGCGCAGCGAAGCCGTTCGAAAATTGCTGGTCGGCGATATTTTTCACGGGGAAAGCCCTCATAGGGCCAGTCTGATTTACCCCGTGTTGTCGGTGACCGATACCGAAATATATACACGGACCGTGACAACCCAATCGCATATTCGGTTCGATCGCGCGACGGGCGTCGCAAAGGCGGGAGCGAACAACATTCCAGGCGTGATCGACTCGGTTTGTGCACTACCGATTGATGTTGATCAAACCATGCTCGGCATTATTGACCAAAAATTTCGCCTTGAAGCGGACCTTGAGAAATTGATACTTACCGAGGATGAAATAAAGGCTCTCTTGTTCGTCGAACGCCACTATGCCGATAATCCTCTGCCAAGTGCCGAATGATCGTGTTTATCCGCCGATGCCTATTTCCGCCGCCACGTGAACTCTGACGACACCGCGTAGTTCCACACCAAACTCATCCCCGCGCCCACCACGCCGGCGACCCACCATGATGATCCTGCCGG
>JACMOQ010000082.1 GCA_014377905.1 Acetobacteraceae bacterium
AAACAGACCGCGCGTGGCCGCAAACGCCACAATGTCAGCCCGCAACGCGGTGGTGGTGGAGCCTTGCACCCCGACCCCGATTGTGGCGACCGCGACGGAGGCATCGGCGCCAAACTTGAACTGGCTGTTCATCAGTGCCCTTAAGCCGTTTTCGGTGAGTATCAGGAAGATAATCTGGCTGTCCTGCACCCCAATCTGAAACCCGACGCTGCCGCTGCCCATCCCATAAAACGCCGGGCTGCTCCATCCCTTCTCGCCGCGTCCGACCAGCACGCAACTGCCGCCCTCACCGCCCAAAATAAAGCCGGCCTTAAACACCCTTGGGCACACCATCGCGCCTTTGGCGTTTTTCAAAAGCTTGCGTGCCTGGACGTTGCTGCTGTCGGACAGCATTTCCTGAACCGTGAGCGTGGCGCGATCAACCAGCGCCTGCTGCTCGGTCTGGGCTTGGGCGGCGGCCGGGACGAGGCCGAGCAGGGCCAAAAACAAAAGGCGGATCATGGCGATCTCCGAATTATGCACCTTGAATATCGCCCGACGAGTCTGCCGCTGCAAGCCCTTATCAGGCAAGCTTGATGTTGTTTGCAAAGATAAACGCGCTGACCGCACCTGCCAACGGCAGTCACAGCCTGTGGCCGATGTTGCGGCGCGTGGCCGGGCTGACAACCCGGCCCTGGAACAGCCGCACCCCGCGCGCCCGGCCCCAATCCAGCGCCGCGACAGTGTCAGCCCCCGAAACCACGATCGTCGACGGATCGTCGAGCGCCATTTCGGTGTCGGCCCAGGCTTGGGACCAACGCAGCTGCACCAGGTCGATGCCGCTTCGCCCCCGTGGCAGTAGGGCGAACCCAGCCGGGGACAGCCCGCGCAACAACAGCCGGTATTGGCGTGCGCGGGCAAAATCGCGGGCGAAGCCAAACCCTGCCGGATCGGTCATTACATCCGCTGGATCGAGCCCGATCACCACATGCCCCCGCAAGCGGCCCGGCAAAGCTTCGTCAAAGCGCAGGAAATCCGGCGCCAGGATCGATCCGATCGTGAGGTTGATGCCGAACGGGCCGGCCGAACGCAATTCCTCCGGCGCGCTCAGCAACGCCAGCATCCGCCGATCCAGGCTGCGGGTTAGTCGGCGAAACAGCCATGGATCGGCGCGCAGATCATGATCCGGCGTCAAGGTTTCAGCCAATTCGCGGGAGGACAGGATGCGTGTTTCCCAAGCCGGGCCAAAGCTGCCGTCGTCATTGCACACACATATGTCACGCCGGCGGGCGAAGCGGGCAACATTGGCCGACGCCAGATTGTCTTCGAGTGCCGCAAGCGTCGCCAACGACAAAGCCGCCCCAACCAATCGCGCCGATGGCTCGTCCGGTTCGAGTGGATGAACGCCGAGGGTGATTTTCTCCCGCATCCGCGCGGCATCGGCCGGCAGACGAAAGCGCTGCACCAGGCGGTCTGGTTCGGGCAGCAAGGTGGGCTCATCGGCAAAAAGATGGCGCACCAGCGCTTCGCATTGGGCCACCAGATCATTTGCCGCGCCCCGCCACACCACGATCTGGTCGTCATTCGGCAGGCTAAATTTCCGCATCCGATCGGCCGCTTCAAGCGGGGCAAGCGCATCCCCGGCGAGGCGCAGATGGTGTGGCTCGGCCAGCGGACGCGGCAGCATCGACAGGCTCAGCCACAAAACCTCCCGCGCGGTTCCGGTATCCACGGTTTCGGCAACCAGGGCCAAAAGCCGCGCCGGATCATCCATGCGCGAAGGGGCGAAGCCGCCCCCAGCCGCGGGTCGTGGGTCGGGGGTGCTGAAACTGCTCATTGTCCACGCTTATCAGCCGGCACGACCTGCGGCGAGGTTATGCCGTCCAGCAGATCGAGGTTGAGGCAGCCATTTCGACCCCCAGGATCGGTGGAGGCCGCGCGGTCGGCGCATTGGGCGAGGGTGCATCCGGCCGAATGCGGGCACGCCAGCACCCGCTCGGCTGCCAAAATGATCGCGACATGCCGGCCCTGGAACCGCCGGATCCCATGGCTCAACCCCCACAACAACGCGTCCTCCCCGTTCGCGCCGAGGAGGACAATCCGATCCAACCC
>JACMOQ010000625.1 GCA_014377905.1 Acetobacteraceae bacterium
TGCGCGCCAGCCGCGCCAGGGCTGCTTCCACGTATGCCGGATGCCGCTCAATGCCGATGAAATGCCGGCCTAGCCGCTTGGCAACCGCCGCCGCCGTGCCGCTGCCGAGAAACGGGTCGAGCACCACATCGTCCACCCCGGTACTCGCCAGCAAAACCCGATGCAGCAGCGCCTCGGGCTTTTGCGTCGGGTGCAGCTTCTGGCCGTGTTCGTTCTGCAGGCGTTCGCCGCCGGTGCAAATCGGCAGGAACCAGTCGCTGCGCATTTGCAGATCGTCGTTCAGCGCCTTCATCGCCTGGTAGTTGAAGCGATAGCGGCTGTCCGGATCGCGCGCCGCCCAGATCAGGGTTTCATGCGCGTTAGTGAAGCGGCGGCCTTTGAAGTTCGGCATCGGGTTGGATTTGCGCCAGATCACGTCGTTAAGGATCCAGAACCCCATCTCCTGCAAAATCGCGCCGATGCGGAAAATATTGTGGTAGCTGCCGATCACCCAGATCGTGCCGTCCTTGCGCAACAGGCGCCGGCATTCAGTGAGCCATTCGCGGGTGAAGGCATCATAGGCCGCGAAATTATCGAAGCGGTCCCAGTCATCGTCCACCCCATCCACCAGGCTGTCATCCGGCCGGCGCAACTCCCCCCGCAACTGCAAATTATACGGCGGATCGGCGAAGACACAGTGAACCGAGGCCGGCGGCAACATCCGCATCAGCCGCACGGCATCGCCGAGCATCACCTGGTTGAGCGGCAGTTCGCGGGTGATTTCCAAACGGACTCCGAAGGGGACGGTGATGGTGGACGCAGCCTTGTGCCCAGGTCAATCGTAACCACGTCAAATCTCACAGGGCCAGCACCAATTGCCGCACGCTGCCAAAGCCCGCGCGGTGATGCGGGGTGATGCCCAATTCCCGCAATCCCGCCAGATGGGCCGCAGTGCCGTAGCCCGCATTCCTTTCCCAGCCATAGCCCGGATAACGCAGCGCGAGGCGCGCCATCAGCCGGTCGCGCAAAACCTTGGCGATGATCGATGCGGCGGATATTGCCGGTTCCAGCCCGTCGCCCCCGACCATGCAGCGCACCGCACACGACAAACCGGGGTCGGCGTTGCCATCAACCAAGGCAAGATCAACCGAACCAAGCCGGGAAACCGCCCGCCGCATCGCCAGAAAATTGGCCTGCAGGATGTTCAGCCGCAGGATTTCACCGACCGAGGCCGCCCCGATGCCAATCTCAACCCCGGGCGTGGCGCGCAGCACCGCATCCACGAGCTCGCGACGGGCAGCACTTAACTTCTTCGAATCGTCGAGCAACCCGGTCGGAAACCCGCCCGGCAGCACCACCGCCACCGCCACCACCGGCCCCGCCAGCGGCCCGCGCCCAACCTCGTCAATCCCCGCGACTCGATTTGCTGTCACCATGGCGCGAGCTTACAACGTCCTCCTGAAACCACGTGCTTCACCTGCGCCCGGCGCCATGCCGACAGTAGCAGCTTGATCTGGGAGAGTTAGAGTGACCGAATATTTCGCCGATACCATGGCCGGATTGCTCGCACGCGGGGCCGACGCCGCCCCCGCAATCGGCGCGCCGGATCGCCCGACGCTCAGCCATGGCGGGCTGCGCGCGCTCGCCACACGGACGATGGCGAGCCTCAACGCAATGGGCATCGGCCGGCATGATCGCGTTGCCATGGTGCTGCCCAATGGCCCGGAAATGGCGGCGGCTTTCCTTGCCGTTGCCGCTTGTGCCACCACCGCGCCGCTCAACGCCGCGTATCGGTCCGATGAGTTCGATTTCTATCTTTCCGACCTCAACGCAAAAGCCCTGCTGATCGAACGCGGCTTGGACAGCCCCGCCCGCGCCATTGCGGCTGCCCGCAACATCCCGGTAATCGAATTGATCCCAGGCGAACTGGCCGGTGATTTCACCTTGCAAGCCATGGCGCCGATGGCAGGCCCCGCCGCCCATCCTGGCATGGCCGAGGCGCAGGATATTGCCTTGGTGCTGCATACCTCGGGCACCACCTCGCGCCCCAAGATCGTGCCGTTGCGCCATATCAACGTCACCGCGTCTGCGTATCATATCGGGGACGCCCTGGCGCTCACCCAAGGTGATGTCTGCCTCAACATCATGCCGCTGTTTCATATCCACGGCTTGATTGCCGCGGTGCTATCGTCGGTCGCGGCTGGCGGGTCGGTTGTGTGCACCCCGGGCTTCAACGCCTTCCGCTTCTTCGCGCAATACGACGCCGCGCGCCCGACCTGGTATACCGCCGTGCCAACCATGCACCAGGCGCTGTTGGGCCTGACCGCGCGCAACGCCGACATCATCGCGCGCGGCCGGCTGCGCTTCATCCGCTCATCGTCGGCATCCCTGCCGCCGCAGGTGATGACAGCGGTTGAGGCAGCTTTCGGGGTGCCGGTGATCGAAAGCTACGGCATGACGGAGGCTGCCCACCAAATGGCGGCCAACCCGCTGCCGCCACGCGCCCATCATGCCGGATCGGTCGGCATTGCCGCTGGTCCCGAAATTGCCATCATGTCCGATGACGGCACTATTCTGGGCACCGGCGAACTGGGCGAAATCGTCATCCGCGGCCGCAACGTCACCGCCGGGTACGAAAACAACCCGTCTGCCAATGCCAGCGCCTTCACCAATGGCTGGTTCCGCACCGGCGATCAGGGCACCCTCGATGGGGAAGGTTATCTGCGTCTCACCGGCCGCCTGAAGGAAATCATCAATCGCGGCGGCGAAAAAATCTCCCCGCTGGAGGTCGATACGATCCTGATGGACCATCCCGCCGTCGCCCAGGTGGTAACTTTCGGCATGCCGCACGACAAACTCGGCGAGGAGGTCGCAGCCGCGGTGGTGCTGCACGACGGTCACGAGCTCGAAGAACACGCATTGCGAGCGTTCTGTGGCGAGCGTCTGGCCCCGTTCAAGGTGCCGCGCAGGATTGTCTTCCTGGTCGAGATTCCCAAAGGTGCCACCGGCAAGTTGCAACGCATCGGCCTGGCCGCAAAGCTCGGTCTGGGGTCGTAATGCGCATTGCGATTTTCGGTGCCGGTGCGATCGGCGGCATGCTCGGGGTGAAGCTCGCAGCGGCGGGGGCGGACGTGACCTTCATCGCGCGCGGCCCGCATCTGGCGGCGATGCAGGCCAATGGCGTGACGATGATATCGGGCGAAAATCGCATCACCGTCCATCCGCGCTGCATCGCCGATGCGGCGGATGCCGGCGAACAGGACTATGTCTTCGTGACCTTGAAGGCGCATTCCCTGCCCGCCGCAGCACCATCAATCGCTGCCATGATGGGGCCAAAAACCGCGCTGGTCACCGGGATCAACGGGGTGCCTTACTGGTATTTCTATGGTCTCGATGGCCCTTACCGCGATCGCCGGGTCGAAAACGTCGATCCGGGTGGCAAATTATGGGACATCCTGCCGCCGTCGCAGGCGATCGGCTGCGTGGTCTATCCCGCCGCCGAGGTCACCGAACCCGGCGTCATTACCCATATCTATGGCGACCGTTTCAGCCTCGGCGAACCGGACGGGACCCGTTCCGAACGGGTGGAAGCGCTCGGCAAGGCCCTGATCGCGGCCGGCCTGAAAGCCCCCATTCGGCCGAAAATCCGCGATGAAATATGGGTTAAGCTGTGGGGCAATCTTTGCTTCAACCCGGTGTCGGCGCTGACCGGGGCAACGCTTGCCACCATCACCGCGCGCCCCGACTTGCGCGCCTTGTGCCGGGCGATGATGGCCGAAGCCCAGGTCGTCGCCGAAGCCCTCGGCGTGCGCTTTGCCGTTAGCCTGGAAAAGCGCATCGATGGGGCGGCTGAGGTCGGCGAGCACAAAACATCTATGCTGCAAGACCTCGAACGCGGGCGCCCGATGGAAATCGACGCGCTGTTGGGCGCGGTGGTGGAATTGGGCGACATGACCGGCCACGCCATGCCGAACTGTGCGGCGGTGCTGGCCCTGGTGCGCGAACGCGGGCGGCAGGTGGGGGGATACTGACGGCGCGCGTGCATCAGCGGCCGTCCCATGCTATTGCTTGCATTGATAGGAGCGCGCCGATGGCCAATTCCAAAGTGCAATCACTCTTCCACGTGCCGCCTGATGAGGCAGAAGAAGCACATCTTGATGCGTTGGCGGACGCTGACTTCGACGCGGGTCAGTTTGTGTCCCATGACGATGTGGTTAAATGGTTAAAATCATGGGGGCAGGCGGATGAACTGCCTTGTCCAACCCCCAAGCTACGTTGAACAAAGTCGCTTGGTCGAAGATCGCACTGAGGCAACTTGAAATTATCCGGGCCTATATCGGGCAATTTAATCCGATGGCCGCGCAAACTCTGGCGCAAGGCCTTGTTGCAGCCGGTAACAGCCTGGCGAATTTCCCACATCGTGGCAGGATCGTCACGGCACCCGACAGACGGGAACTAATTGCAGTGTATCCCTACATTATCCGCTATCGCGTTGTTGGCGAGCAAATCCGGATATTGCGCGTCAGGCACGGCATGCGGCGGTGATAGCTTTAACGGCTCCAACCTACCCACCCGGCCGCCGCAACGCCACGCCCTTAAACGCCCCCAGCGTCCAAGCCCCTACCGCACGCCCGGTCGCCAGCCCGTCGGCGTTTTCAAACTCAAAATGGATGCCGCCATAAAGCCGACTCATCGCCGCTTCTTGCGCCGCTGCGGTAAAGCTCGCGAAATGCCGCGTCACCCCCGGCAGGCTTTCACTGCCGAAGTCAAATTCCCGATCCCCGAGCCAGGCGATCAACACAAGCGCCGCTGCCCCGCTGAAGCTCGAATGGCCCGAGATATACCCCGGGTGATTGGGGGTTTCGAGCAGTGGCAGCCAGTCCGGAATTGCCGCCATGCCAGGGGTGCCGACGCGGATCGCGGTAATCGGACGCCAGAACCGGAATGTATATTTCGCATCCGCCATCGCAATGCACGCATCTGCCATCGCGACATTCAGTTCGGCGAATAATTCCGCCTCAGCCATCAACCCGATCTGCCGTCGCGCCATCAAACTGCCGGCAATCGCATTCCAGTGCCCGGCCGGCGCATAGGTGCCGATCGCGTCGCTCCAGTAATGCGCAATCTCGGTCTGCTCGGCGGTGCGGGATCGCGATTGGGCAGCGCCAAGCTCGGCCACACTGCGCACCGAACGCTCAAACGCCGTCGTGCCCAGGCCGGGCGGACGGAACTGGTTCGGTGCCCGCATCGCAAAAGGTGTCAAAATCGCCCAGTGCGGATGCAATGGCCGGAGAAACCCCGGCGGGGTGGCCCGCCAGTCGCCCGCGGCATTTTCCGTGCCCACCGCCGCAATTCCCTGCGCCCCATCCCCGGCACGACGTGTGAACACCGCCTCCGCGATCATCGCCCCGAGTGCCAGGGCGCCCGCGCGGTTTTCCCCCGGCGGCAAACCCGCAAGCGATGTGGCGAGTGCTGCATCCAATACCGCACGCCGGGACGGGAACAAGCGCACCAGCATGGCATGCTCGCCCGCCGCGGCCGCCACCGCCGGATCGAGCCCGGATGGCGCCGCCACATGCACCAGAAACCCTTGCTCGCCGGCAATCGCCTTGACCGTATCGAGAACCGCGATGCTTTCCATCGCCAGGGCCCGGGCCGCATTAAACGGGTCAGTCAGCGTCGCCTGAATGGCCAGATTGGTCTGCTGGTTCCACGCCAGCACCGGATCACCCGCCCACGCCGGCACGCTCGCCAGCAGCAGCGCGCACGCGACACCCAACCGCCGCCATAACCTCATCGATGCAGAACCAAATCGGGGAGCCCCGCCAACAACGACACGTCCGACACCTGCGATCCACCCAGCGACAGCGACCGCAGCGCGCCAAGCTTGCTCAGCGAGGCGATATTGGCGACCCGGGTGCTTTCCAGAACGAGCGTACGCAATCTGCCCAGCCCCGCCAGCGGCCTGATGTCGCTGACTGGCGTGCCACCAAGGTCAAGCTCCTCCAGCATGCCCAGTGCCGCGAGCGGGCGCAGATCGCTAACCTTGGTGCCATTCAGGCTGAGATAACGCAGCCCGGTCATCCGGGCGAGCGGCATGATGTCGCTGACCGGCGTACCAGCGAGATCGAGTGAGATCAGCCGATCTAGCCCGCTCAGCGGTGACAGATCGCGGATTTTGGTGACCCCGATCGTTAGTTCCTCCAGCAGAACTAGATTGGACAGAGGCTCAAGATCGCGGATTTCAGTGCCGCTGAGGTTCAGTATCAGTAGGCTGGTCATCGCCGACAATGGCCGCAGGTCGGAAATCGACAGAAATTGCAGGTTCAACGACCGCAGACTGGTCAGCCCGACCAGCGAGGACGCATCGCGCACTTGGGATCCACAAATATCTAACAATTTTAGGGTCTTGAGCGCGGTCAGCGCCCGCAAATCCCGTACCTGGGCACCGCGCAGGCTCACTGCCTGCACACTGCGCGCCGCCAACATCGGCAGCGCCTGCAACAGGGTGGCGTCATCGGTGCCATCCATAAAAGTCGCGGTCAGGAGGCCATCCTGTCGCGACAGCACGAACCTGTTCGATGCCGCGCCAGTTTGGGCGCGTGCAGCCCCGACCAGACCCAGCGCGCCAGGCACGGATTGCAAAACCGCCCTCCGCGCAATCAGCGCGGCACCGGTCGTGCCGGCCTTCATTTGTCAGCCATCGGTGCTGCAATCTATGTTGAAAATACCGCGCCA
>JACMOQ010000626.1 GCA_014377905.1 Acetobacteraceae bacterium
AGCTCGATGCGTTCACTTGCGCGTGCGGATCGGGCGGAACGCTGGCCGGCGTCGGGCTGGCGTTGAAGGCGTATGATCCAAGCGTGCGGATTGTGTTGGCCGATCCGGGGGGCAGCGGGCTGTACGGCTGGGTAAAATCGGGGGATTTGTCGATTGCGGGCGGCTCGATAACCGAGGGCATCGGACAGTCCCGCGTGCCAGGGAATCTGGCGGGCGCGCCGATTGATGATGCCGAACGTATTCCGGACACCGAGGCGCTGCCGATCATTTATGACCTGCTGATCCACGAGGGCCTGTCGGCCGGGACGTCATCGGGGATTAACGCGGCCGCGGCCGCACGGGTGGCGCGGGCGATGGGGCCGGGGCATACGATTGTCACGATCCTGTGCGACGGCGGCAGTCGTTATCAGAGCAAGCTGTTCAATCCGGACTTCCTGCGCAGCAAGGGCTTGTTCGTGCCCGCATGGATTGCATAGCGCCGGTCAACCCACCGCACTGCCATCCACAATCCGCCCGTCCTGCAGGGCCACGATACAATCAGCGCGTTCAACGCCCGCGCGACCGCCACGCGCTGTTTTTGCCCGCCTGAGAGCTTGGCCGGCAGGTAGTCGAGCCGATCGCCAAGGCCGAGTGTGATCAGCACATGCGCCGCCGCGTCCCGCCAGTCCCGCATCGCCGCCGCCCCATGCACTTCCAGCCCCATGCGGACGTTCTGCATCGCCGTCAGGCTGTCGTGCAGGTTATGCGCCTGAAAGATGAACCCAAGCCGCCGACGGAAAGCAACCAGGAGATCCTCGGTCGCTCCATTAAGCTCGGTGCCGAGCAGCACGATGCTGCCGTCCTGCACCCGCCGCAGGCAGCCCATCAGCGTGAGCAAGGTGGTCTTGCCAGAGCCCGACGCGCCGACCAGCACGGTAAGCTTGCCGCGCGCGATGGCGAGGTCGATATCGAACAGCACCTGCTTGCTCGCCTCGCCCTCACCGAACCAATGATTGACGTTGCGCAGTGCAATCGCCGGGCCCGCCGCGATCATTGTACCGCTTTGCGCTTTCATGCTCGCCCTCAGAACAGGTCCGCAGGATTGGCCTTGGCGAGCCGCCTTGTCGCCACCGCGCCAGACAGGGCGCACATCGCAATGGTGCCAAGCAGGACCCCGATCGCCCGCGCCACCGTCATATTGAGCGGCAGGCCGGTGGCGGCGGCGATGATCGCATAAAGCCCCGTGGTGATAATCACGGCGGGAACAAAACCGAACACCGCGAGGATGAACGCCTCCTCGAAGACGATGCCCAGGAAAAAAGACTGCGGATAGCCGATGGCTTTGAAGGTGGCATATTCGCGGAGGTGATCGGCAACGTCAGTCGACAGCACCTGATAAACGATGATGCAGCCAACCATGATGCCGATTATTGCCCCGAAGCCAAAAATAACCCCGACCGGCTTTTGCGTGGTTTGAAACGCGGTGTCCTTGGCCATGGCCGTTTCGAGTGAGCGCGCAACGGTGTCGTACTGCGGGATGCGTTCGCGCAACTCCGCGGTAACCGCCTCGCGATCCGCACCAGGTTCAAGTCGCAAAAGAATGTGGTTCGGCTCTCCGGCGACACGTCGCGGAAACAACTTCAGGAACGTCTGGTCCGAAACGATCAAGTAGCCATCGGTGGTCATGCCGCCACCGATCACGAAAGTGCCATCAACCGCCTCGCCCTCGGCAACCTTGATGGTGGCGATGCGGGCGTCATTGGCGCCAAACGGGGGTGACACCGTTGTGACATCGCCGAGCGGGATAAGCTTGCCCAGCCCGATAATCTGCCGCAATGGGGTGGGCTTGGACGCAGCTGTCCCTAACGCTGCGACCGGCACCGCAATCGGCGTGCTGGTGCCGCCGCCGGGTTGCAGTTTCAGCAGCGCGAAGACCGCGCGCAATCCGGGCGTTTGAAAATACAGGGCCGATAATACAACCGAACATAATAGGGCCGATGATGATCGGAACATAACGCAGCCGGCGCAACGGCTACCACCATCGTGCTGGGAGCGCAGTCGGACTTTGGCGGTTGACGACCTGCTTCGGCAGCGGCACGGGGGTGGCGTTATCCGCCGGCGCGGGCGACGGCGTTTTGGCCGATGACATTATGTGCCCCCCGCTGACAATTGAATGCCCCGCAAGCAGAGTGCGAACACGGCTCGCGCCGTTACACGCAGGGCGAGGATGTCACCGGACGCCAGCGATTGCATGATCAGGCCTTGGATGATGCCGATGAACAGGAGCGTCGCGGCAGATGGGACGATATTGACCGAAATCAGGTAAAGTGTCTTGCTTCGCGCGATATGGTCGGCAAGGGAGGCAGGAATGGCGGAAACCAGGCTCTATCATGCGGGCAATCGGGGCTTGCAGGACGAATTCGGCACAACCGGCCTCGCCGATCGGATGGAGACGGTCATCACGCGAACCGAATTTACCCAATCCGATCAGGATTTTATCGAACAGTCGATCTATTTTTTTCTTGCTACCGCAACCGCCGATGGGCAGCCGGATTGTTCTTTCAAAGGCGGGCCGGCGGGCTTTGTGCGCGTCACCGGGCCAAGCGAACTGGCGTTCCCCGACTATGATGGCAATGGCATGTTCAAAAGCCTGGGGAATTTGCGGGCA
>JACMOQ010000627.1 GCA_014377905.1 Acetobacteraceae bacterium
CCATGTCGGCGGGCCGGCGCGGACGCTTTACTGTGCATCGAAATGGGGCATGGAAGGGATGAGCAAGGCCATGGCGCTCGATCTTGCGCCGCATCGGATCAGGTCCAACACCTTGTGCCCGACCTTCACCGAAACCCCGCTGACCAGGCCGTTCCTGGCCGATCCGGACTTCCGCGCCTTTGTGTTGGGCAAGATCAAGCTTGGCCGGTTGGGTCGGGTCGAGGATTTGATGGGGGCGGCGGTATTCCTGGCATCCGATGCGTCGTCGTTGATGACCGGGACGTCGTTGATCGTGGATGGTGGCTGGACGATCGGCTGATCAGACGGCCCGCGCGCGGGCCCGCACCCGCTCCCGATGGACGGTGTAAAGCCCGCTTGCGGTGATGATCGCGGCCCCCAGCAAAGTCATGGTATCGGGCAGGGTTGCGAAGATGAAAAACCCGAAGATCGTCGCCCATAGCAATTGCACGTAGCTGAACGGGGCGAGCAGCGCCGCCCCGGCATGGCGATAGGCCAGAACCATCCAGTATTGCCCGATCGTCGCCACCGCGCCCATGGCGATGTTGAGGGCGAAATAGCCCGGACTTGGCATCACGAAATTGAACGGCACCACCACGGTCAACACGCCGAGGCCGACCAGCGCCGTCCACAACATGGTGGCGGCGGGATTGTCCAGGCCGGACAGCCGACGGGTGAGGATCGAGGCCACCGACCAGGTCAGCGATGATGCCAGCACCAGGAACGCCGCCGGGTGGAAGGTGCTGCCACCGGGGCGGATCACGATCAGCACGCCCGCGAACCCCACCGCAATCGCGGTCCAGCGACGGATGCCGACCACCTCACCCAGCATCGGCACGGACAAGGCGGTGATTAGCAACGGCGAGACGAAGCCCACCGCGGCGGCGTCCGCAATCGGCAGAAAGCGCAACGCGGCGACAAAGGCGAGCATCGAGGTCACCATCATCACCCCGCGCACCAGCTGCGTGCCGGGTTTGTTGACCCGCAGGCGCAAATCGCCGCGCCGCAAGCCAACGGCTACCACCATCACCACCGAGGTGAGGTAGCGGAACCAGCCGATCTCGATCACCGGCAATTCGGCGCCGAGGATTTTTGCCATCACATCCGAGATGCAAAAGCACAGCGTTGCAGCGAGCAGGAGCAGAATGCCCTTGGTGGGGTTTTCCATAATGGGCTTGGTCCGGGGGGTGATCGGCGGAGGTAATGCCGCATCGTGGGCGTGCGGCAATCGCCGACTGAGCGAGGCTGACATGCGCGGGGACTTCCCGTCATCGCCAGATCGCGCCAGACTTGGCGCAATCAATCAGGAGGCAGGCGCGATGGCGCAGCGAACCAAGGAAATTGCCAACTTTGCCGATGCGGTGCGCGATATCCCGGACGGCAGCGTGATCGCCTTTGGCGGTTTCGCCTATCCGGGGACCCCGTTCAATCTAATCCAGGCGCTTGCCGATCAAGGGGCGAAGAACCTGACACTGGTGGCCAACAGCACCGGCGGCGCCGCCCAGCCGCGCCTGCCCGATATCGGCTTGCTGGTCGAACGCGGGCAGGTGCGCAAGGTGATTTGCGCTTTCACCGCGGCGACCCGGGCGTCCGACGTGCTGCCCTTCACGAAATACTATGAATCAGGCGAGGTCGATGCCGAATTGGTGCCGCAAGGCACCCTTGCTGAACGTTTGCGCGCGGCCGGCGCTGGCATTCCGGCGTTCTATACCCCGACCGCCGTTGGCACCGAATTGGCTGAAGGCCGGGAAACCAGGATGTTCAACGGCCGCGAATATCTGATTGAATACGCCCTGCCAGTCGATTTCGCCTTCGTCAGCGCCATTCGCGCCGACACCATGGGCAACCTGCAATACCGACGCAGCCAGCGCAATTTCAATCCGGTGATGGCGATGGCGGCGAACCTGACCATTGCCGAAGTTGAGCAGGATATTCTGCCAGCCGGCGCGATTGACCCTGATGAGGTCCACACATCGGGCATCTTCGTCCAACGCGTGGTGAAAATCCCGCCAGCCCCGATCGGCATCTGGCCTGGCAAACGCGCGCCCCGCGCAGGAGCAAAATCATGAGCGGCATGACCATAGCCAGCCCTGGGGGCCTCGGCCGCCAGCAGATCGCCGATCGGCTGGCCCAGGCGTTCGAGGATGGCTGGATCGTCAATCTTGGCGTCGGCATGCCGACGTTGTGTTCCAACACCCCGATCGGCGATCGCGGCATTATCTATCACGCCGAAAACGGGGTGATCGGCTATGGCGGGGTGCTGGCGGACGGCGAGGAGGATTTGCATCTGGTTAATGCCGGCGGCCAGCATGTGTCACTCAATCCCGGTGCTGCTATCGTCAATCATGCCGACAGCTTCGCGATTATCCGCAGCGGGCGGATCGATGTGACCGTGCTGGGGATCTACGAGGTTGCGGCCAACGGCGACTTCGCCAACTGGAAGGTTGCCGGCGCCAAGGGTGGGGGGATTGGCGGGGCGATGGACCTCGCGGCCTGCGCGAAACGCGTGTTTGTGATCCTTGAACACACGACCCGGGACGGCAAACCGCGATTGCTGCGCCACTGTGCCCTGCCGGTCACGGCACGCGGAGTGGTGACGCTGGTGGCGACAAATCTGGGTTTGTTCGAGCCTGCGGGCGAGGCGTTTCGGCTGCGGGAAATTGCGCCGGGGGTAACGGTGGATCAAATTCGGGCGGCCACTGGGGCGGAGGTCATTGTGGCGGAGAATTTGCAGGTGATTCAGGTGTTGGCGGGGTGACGGGAAGGGGCGCGGTTTTGCGAAAAGCGCTGTGAACACGCGCACTCACCTCGCCTGATCGCGCGGGGTTTGCTATCTGTAAGCCCAAGGCTCTGAACAAACCGGGGGAATTTTTCATGAAACGCCGCAGTTTTATTGCCGCTACTGCCGCCACTGCCTTGGCGCGCCCGGCGATTGCCCAAGGAAAGGCGCCCTTGGTGTTTGTGCCCCAGGGCAATCTGGTCACCATGGACCCGGTCTGGACCACGGCGACTGTGACCCGCAACGCGGCCAACATGGTTTACGAGACCCTTTATGGCCGTGACCAAAAGATGAACCCCAAGCTGCAAATGCTGGAAGGCGTGTTGACCGAGGATGACGGCAAACGCCTGACAATGACCTTGCGCGAGGGCCTGACATTTCATGACGGCGAGAAAGTTCTGGCGCGCGACGCGGTGGCGTCTCTCAAGCGCTGGATGAAGCGCGACGGCGGTGGGCAGACAATCGACAGCCGGCTTGACGTGCTTGAAGCCAAGGATGATCGTACGTTGGTTTTCCGCCTGAAAAAACCGTTCGCCGGACTGCCGATGGCGCTGTCAAAGACCCAGCAGACCCCGGCGATTATGCCCGAACGCATTGCCGCCACCGACCCGTTTAAGCAAATCCCCGAAGCGATCGGCAGTGGCCCGTTCCGCTACATGGCCAAGGAATATGTGTCTGGCCACCGGGCCGTGTTTGCGCGCAACGAAAAATATATCCCGCGTGACGAGCCGGCGAGCAATACCGCAGGTGGCCTGCGCGTGCTGGTAGATCGGGTCGAATGGCGGGTTATTCCCGATGCGGCGACCTCGGCCGGCGCGTTGGCATCCGGCGAAGTTGACTGGATTGAAGCGCCGTTGCCGGATTTGCTGCCCATGTTGCGCAAGGCAGCCGGCGTATCGGTCGGCGTGCTCGACGAAGCGGGGTATTATGGCGTGTTGCGGCCCAACTGGCTGCATGGCCCGACCGCCAATGTCGGGGTGCGCCGGGCGATGCTTGCCGCAATCAATCAGGTCGATATCATGACCGCGACGATGGGCGACGATAAATCGTTGTTTCGGGCGCCGGTGGGCATTTTCGTGCCCGGATCGCCGGGCGCGAATGAGGCAGGCATGGAGTTGGTGCGCAAGCAGAAATCCATCCCCGAGATCAAGGCGATGCTGAAAGAGGCCGGCTATAACGGCGAAAAGATCGTGCTGTTCCACCCGACCGATCAGGTTTTCTATAACGGCATCGTCAGTGTCGCGGCATCGGTGTTCCGTGCCATCGGGCTCAATATCGATGAACAAAGCGTCGATTGGGGCACGGTTGTTGAGCGTCGGACCAGCAAAGAACCGCTCGACAAGGGCGGATGGTCGATGTTCCCCGCCGGTTTTCCAGCAGCCGAAAGTGTCGATCCGTTGCTGACCACCAGTGTGCGCGGCAATGGCGCCAAGGCCTGGTTTGGCTGGCCGACCGATGAAAAGCTCGAGCAGTTGCGCGAAACCTGGCTCGACACCACCGACCCTGTCGAACAGAAAAAACTCTGCGAGCAAATCCAGGCGCGCTGCTTCGATCAGGTAACGCTTATTCCGGTCGGGCAATATTTGCCAGCTGCGGCGTGGGGCAAGACGATTTCCGCCCCGTTGAAAGGCTTATGCCCGATCTTCTGGGGCGTGAGCAAAATATGATGTCCGATTATCCTCGCGATTTAATCGGCTACGGTCGCACCCCGCCCGACCCGAAATGGCCCAATGGGGCAAAACTCGCGCTCAATATCGTGGTGAATTATGAGGAAGGCGGGGAGGCCAGCGTTCTGCATGGCGATCCGCAAAGCGTTGCCTTCCTTACCGAGCATATCACCACCGCGGTGGTCGGCGCGCGAAACCTCACCGCTGAAAGCCTGTGGGAGTTCGGCAGCCGGGTCGGGTTCTGGCGGCTGTGGCGGGTGCTGTCGTCACGCAAGCTGGCGGTGACATGTTTCGGCGTCACCATGGCGATGCAGCGCAACCCCGAGGCCGTCGCGGCGATGCGCGAGGCGGGTTGGGAAATCGCCACCCACGGCATGCGCTGGAACATCAGCCCGCCCGCCGACGAAGCCGGGGAACGGGCGGAGATTGAGGCGACCTTGGCGCTGCACGCCGAATTATGTGGCGAGCCGGCCGTCGGCTGGTACAACCGGTCCAGCGCGCAGACTTACCGATTGCTGAGCGATATCGGCGGGATGCTGTATTTCGCTGACAACTATGCCGACGAATTGCCGTTTTGGGCTGATGTCGCCGGCAAGGCGGAATTGTTCGTGCCCTATACGCTCGAAGCCAATGACATGCGCTTTGCGGTGCCGGGCGGTTTTCCTGA
>JACMOQ010000628.1 GCA_014377905.1 Acetobacteraceae bacterium
GCTCAAGCACTTCAGACGCATCGCGACACGCTATGATCAAACGCCGCGAGCGTTCCTCTCAATCCTGGCAATCGTCAGCGCTTTCATATGGACAACTTGAATGTCAACGCGCTCTAGTATGCAGAATGAGACGATCGCGCACTACAAAGAATTTTTGATTCGGGACGCTACGCCGGAACACTAAAGCTTTGTACCAGGCTGCCGCAGACCATGCGCCAACCATCAACAAGCACGAAAAATATCAATTTAAATGGTAAAGAAACCACATTTGGCGGTAGCATCATCATGCCGAGACTCATCAGGACGCTGGCGACCACCATATCTATAACTAAAAACGGCAAGTAAAGCAGAAAGCCGATTTCGAATGCTCGGCGCAACTCGCCGACCAAAAAGCTGGGAATCAACGCGCGCCAAGGGGTGGTTTCGATATTCGTCGGTGGGGGTAAATGAGCAATATCAAGGAAAAGCCGAAGATCATCGAGTTTCACATTTCCGGCCATGAACTTGCGAAAAGGCTCAGCCGCGAGTTGCAAGCCTTCAATTTCATCGATCCGGCCCTCGGTCATTGGCAAAAGACCAATCGTCCAAGCTTGGTCAAGCACCGGTTGCATAACGAAATAGGTAAGGAATATCGCCAGCCCGATTAGCACGATGTTGGGCGGCGTGCCTTGCGCGCCGATGGCACTGCGCAACAGCGAAAGCACGATCACAATGCGGGTAAAGCCGGTCATCATAACCAGCAGGCTTGGCGCCAAGGACAACAATGTGATCGCAGCAGTGAGTTGGACTAATCGCGCGGTGGTCGATCCGCCGCCGGTGCCGAGATCGAGATTGATTGATTGCGCCAAGGTCATGCTTGGCATGAGCACCAAAGCCATAAAATAAACTGAAAGACGCTTCATGGATTCGGCCCAAGCCAGCCAACTAATAGATCCTGAGGGCCGCCCGTTAGCAAAAGAAGCTGACGGCCCTCGCAGCGGATCAACAGCAGCCGGCGCCGCGCGTCAAGGGCTAAGCTGTGCTCAACGACAAGCGCTTTCGTGTCATCTGGTTTACCAATGATACGCTGGGCCAGCTTAAAGCGGGTGGCTATGCGATGGGAGATGGCGAGTAGGGCGATCACAAAAGCCAACGCGCCCGTTGTCACTGCGATATTGGAGAAGGTCATTCGGATTTTTTCCGGGAGATGGAGTTTTTATTCACGATGCGTTCATCGCAACGCTCAGCGTGTCCAGTTCAATGAGCAATATTGCCAGACTTGGGCGCACCAGCCGACCCTGATCAGGTGGCAGGTCAAGCGCGCGGGCGCACAGGATGCCAACCACGCGGTCAAGCCCCTGGATATCAACCTGTCGCCCAGCGTTGAGCAGAAGTCGGGCAATTTGAAGGATTGCTGCGACGGAGGTGATCATTTCCTGAACCGCGGCACAGCGGTCGGGGAGGAGGGGGGAGTTGGAAAGATTGCCTTGGGTCACGAGGAAATAGTGCAGGCAATTGATTTACAAAACCTTGCTCATGAGGAGCTCTGTTGTTAACCGATGGTTAGAGACTACGGCGTAGAAGCTGTCGCCGCAATCATTGGCAGGCGGTTATGGGACAGGGCGGTAGTCATGGGAGAACGGAAGGAGCAGGATCGGATCTGTTTAAACTGGCCGATCGTCGACTTGCCTTCTTACAACAGCGTCAGATCGTTTTGGCACAGAATATTGCCAACGCCAACACACCCGGCTGGCATGCGCGCGATGTTTCACCGTTCGAAGCCGTTCTGGCGAGAAAGGGCGCGATTACACCAGCCAGAACCAATGCTCAACATCTATCCGGGTCCTCCCGGGCAGGGGCGGACGTTATTGTTGGTTCTGGGGAACAATCGCCAGACGGTAACTCGGTGCGGCTGGATGAGCAACTCAGCAAAGTCGCTGATACCGAAACATCGCAAAGCACTGTTGCCAATCTTTACACGAAATTCCTGAGTTTTTACCGCACAGCACTCGGCCGCTAGCGGTATGCTTCCCCCCCCCAAGTCCTGAAGGAGTCATGCGATGGAACTAAATACGGCTCTCGCGATTTCCGCGCGTGGCATGGATGCGCAGACCAACCGCTTACGCGTGATCGCGGAAAATCTCGCCAATCAGGATGCCACCGGCACCCTCGCTGGCGGCAAGCCGTATCAGCGCAAAACGATTACATTTTCAAATCAATTCGACCAGACGCTTGGTACGAATGCCGTGAAGGTCAAGCAGGTCGGTCGGGACAGCACCGAATTTCCGCTGCGCTACGACCCCGGCCATCCGGCGGCGGATAGGAGCGGCTACATCAAGACACCGAACGTCAACAGCTTTGTTGAAGTGATGGATATGCGGGAAGCCGAACGGAGTTACGCGGCCAATCTGGCTGTGATGCAGGTTTCGCGTAGCATGCTGACGCGAACTGTTGAAATGCTGAAGTAGTAGAATGGCAATACCCACCCTGACGGTCACGCCAGGAACTGCGGCCAAAGCCTATTCGGATGTTGTCAGTGGCACAGTTGGTCATGGCGGTGCCGATTTCGGCGGTGTTTTGGCGCGTGCGGTTGCTGGCGTGATCGACACAACGAAGGCAGCCGAGCATCAGGCGATCGGGGCCATCGCAGGCAAGGGTAATCTCAATGACGTTGTGTCCGCAGTCGCCAAGGCAGAGCTTGCACTGCAAACCACAGTGGTTATCCGCGATCGCGTCATCCAAGCGTATCAAGAAATCATGCGGATGCCGATATAGTAGGGTCGAAATATCTGCGAAAAGCGAATTGCAACATAAAGTAATGGGGTGTTCGGTTCCTTGTTTTCCACTCGTGCAAAAGGCGCCGATGACATGCAGGATGGCGATGTAGGCGGTATTATTCGGGATGCCATGATGCTGACGCTCAAGCTCGGCGGCCCCATGCTGGTAGCCACGCTTGCCATCGGCATAGTGATGTCGTTGATTCAGGCGGTTACCCAGATCAACGAACCAGCGCTCGCGTTTGTTCCAAAGCTGTTCGCGCTCGGGGCGACATTTTTGCTGGGCGGCTCGTTTATGTTTGCCAGCCTGGATGATTTCACCAAGCTTGTATTCGATCGTATTGTGGCCGTCGGCGCCCGATGACGGACGCTGATCTCCAGGCGCTGATCGGGTCGGCACCTGTTTGGGCGTTCGCGTCGGTGCTTGTCGTGAGCCGGCTGGGCAGTGTGTGCATGTTGCTGCCGGGTCTGGGGGAAGCGGAAGTGCCGATGAACATTCGCGCCGGCATGGCGTTTCTGTTGACGATCCTGCTGCTGCCGTTGCTGGCGCCAGCTTTGCCCGCCATGCCGGACAGCCCGGCATTACTGGTGGGGTGGATTGGCGGTGAAATATTGATTGGCATATGGATTGGCTGGCTCGCGCGATTGCCGATGCTGGCCTTGCCGATCGCCGCGCAGTTCGCCGCTGGCGCGCTCGGGTTCTCGAACGTGCTGCAGCCAGATCTCCTTTTGGGTCCGCAATCTAGCGCATTGTCACGCTTGTTCAGCCTCGCGGCACCGGTGCTGCTGCTGACGAGCGGGCTTTATATCATGCCACTGGCGGCGTTGGTGACAAGTTACCGGATCTTTGTGCCTGGCGTTTGGTTGGCAGGCGGCGATCTCGCGTCGATCGTGGTGGGGGCGGTGTCGGAAAGCTTTGCTCTTTCATTGCAGCTTGGCGGTCCGTTCGTTGCGGCCGGGATCGTTTGGCAAATCGGGCTAGGGGTGGTGGCCCGCCTCGTCCCGCAACTCCAGGTCTATTTTGCAGCGATGCCTGGACTTATCATGGGGGGGCTTGTGCTGCTGGCGTTGCTTTCGGCGGGTATGCTAGCGGGGTGGGAGGCGAGCATCGCCACCATTAGCCCGTTCAGTGGAATGCGGTAGCGCGGACCGATGTCCGATGAAGAAGACCGCACCGGCCCCGCCTCCCAACGTCGCTTTGATCAGGCGCGTGAGGCTGGTCAGGCGCCGTTGTCGCGGGAAGTGGCGACTGTCGCGGTGCTGGGCGCAGCATTTGCGGTGATGTTGCTTGATGGCGCTGCGATGGTTCGCCGATTTATTGTCGGCGTGCACCCGTTTCTGGATCAACCCCACCTCCTTGAACCGATCGCAGGATTGCGGACGGCGGCGCTGCTGGCGGTTGTGCTGATGATGCCGTTGATCTCGGTGGCAGCTTTCGTTGGGGCGGGTTCGGTCCTGGTTCAGACTAGCTTTCTTATTCACACCCGAGCCTTGATCCCTGATTTTGCGCGGGTGAGCCCTATGCGCGGATTTGCGCGGTTGTTCGGCACCACCATGCTTATCGATGCTGGCAAATCATTGATCAAACTTGGGATTGTCGGGTGGTCGGGGTGGGCCGTAGCGGGGGAAATCTGGCCATTGCTGGCCAAAGCTGGGAGCGGATCCGCGGCGGGCCTAGTTGCTTTGGTATGGAAAATGCTGGCGATGTTGGTGATGCCGATGCTTGGTGCGCAAGGTGCAATTGCGTTACTCGATGTGGCGCGCGTGCGGATTAAGCACGCGCGGGATTTGCGGATGTCGCGCGAGGAAGCAAAGCAAGAAGCGCGCGAGTCAGATGGCGACCCCCATGTCAAAGCGCGCATTCGGCAAATTCGCCAGCAGCGCGTCAAGCGCCGCATGGTCGCGCAGGTTGCCAGGGCAACTGTGGTGATTACCAACCCGACCCATTATGCTGTGGCATTGGCCTATGATCGCGGCAACGGTGGCGCGCCGCGGGTCGTGGCAAAAGGGGAAGACGAGATGGCGGCCCGTATTCGCGCAGCGGCGAGCAAAAGCGCGGTGCCGATGGTGGCCAATCCGCCGCTTGCCCGCGCACTCTATTCCGTGCCGCTTGATACCGAAATTTCCGCCGATCATTTTCAGGCGGTGGCGGAGATCATTGCTTATGTCTGGGCATTGAATGGGCGTCGCGCATGAGGCGCCCTGACATTCTACGCACGTCGCGGCGTGCGGATAACAAGCTGTTGGTCTGGCTGCTGACATCGTTGGCTATCCCAATCGCGATGCTGGACGACACTGGGCGAGTCTTAATGATCAACGCAGCTTGGCAAGTACGCGCGGGCGGTCCCGTCACAATCGGCGATGATGCCTTGGAAATGTTTGCCACCGAAAGCCATGCGCAAATTCGGAAGGCGCAGATGGATCACCATGGGGTTTCGGTGCGTTTTGTCCATGCTGCCGATCCGGTCCTGATGCGGCGGATGCACTTGCCAGATGGCGGAGGCATTTTGCTGCTAATCGATGATGGGGCGGAATTTACCCGATTGCAGGCGGCAGAAGCACACAGCCAGCGCTTGCAGGCGGTCGGACAACTCGCGGCCGGAATTGCGCATGATTTCAACAATGTGCTCACCGCGATTCTGGGGGCGGCGGACATGATCGCCGAGCGCAGCGATGATGAGCAGACCTGCGCGGACGCTGCCATCATTCGTTCCAGCGGTGAGCGTGGCGCCGATATGGTGCGCCAGTTGCTTGCCCTTGGCCGTCAGCAAACGCTCCTGCCACAGGTGATTGGGGTGAGTAAAGCTATGACCTCGCTCGCCGAGATGTTGCGCAGGCTGCTGCCAACTTCGATTGCGTTTGACCTGATGTTGGAAACCCCTGGCCGGGCAGTGCGGGTCGATGGCAACCAGTTGGATCGCGCTTTGGTCAATCTCGTGATCAATGCGCGCGATGCGATTGCGTCAGGTGGACGGATCTGCCTTGCGACCGGCCATGCGACCTTCCTTGAGGTGCATCAGGCGCAGCCCGACCCGGTTCCAGCAGGGCGTTATGTAACGATCAGCGTGGATGATGACGGACCCGGGATGGATGCAACTTTGAAAGCCCGCATCTTCGAACCGTTTTTTACCACCAAACGGGACATCGGGGGAACGGGTCTTGGGCTTGCCACGGTACTTGGCATTGTAAGGCAGTCGGAAGGATTTTTAACTTTGCGTAGCGCGCCAAATGAGGGGACGAGCTTCACACTGTATTTCCCGCGTCATGAATTGCCCGAACCCGTTCTTGCGTCGGTCGCGGTGGTGGCCGACAGTGGCGGTCCCGTCGGAGAACGCTGCGTGTTGCTGGTGGAAGACGAGGATCTGTTACGCCACCTAGTGACAGCAATGCTCGTCAGGCGCGGATGGCGCGTCTTGGCGGCAGACTGCGCAGAGGCGGCGCTGGCCATGTTGGAGCATGGCCCGATCAGAGCCGTCGTCTCTGACATGATGATGCCAGGAATGGATGGTGGCGCGCTCGTCCTGGCGGTGCGCGCGAAATTGAACCAACCGCAGCTTCCGGCGATCCTGGTCTCTGGCTATGCCGATGTCAGATTGCGTTCGCATACGACTGACACGGCGAACCAGTTCCTTGGCAAGCCCTATAAAATGTCTGACTTGGCGCACCATTTGGATCGTTTGACCCAAGCGGGGGCTTGACCGACTCCTGATAAATATGCACTTATGTTCGGGATTTGTTCCGTCGCCGACGGAATTAACGAACATATAACGAACGAATTCTTAATGACCCGTAAACCAGCGATTGTCCCGGCCATGCCGGATATGACAGACTCGGATGAGACCCAACCGCGGCGGGCGGCAGGCGCCCGCGGCCAGGAGATGTCGATGGACAAGAACAAAGCGCTCGACGCGGCAATGATCCAGATTGAACGGGCCTTCGGAAAAGGCTCGATCATGCGCATGGGTGCGCGAACCGGCGATGAGCATATCGAAGTGATTCCGTCTGGCTCGCTGGGGTTGGATTTGGCGCTCGGCATTGGTGGTATGCCACGCGGGCGTATTATCGAGATTTACGGGCCGGAAAGTTCGGGCAAGACCACCTTGGCGCTGCATGCGATTGCCGAGGCGCAGCGCAAAGGTGGCACCTGCGCATTTATCGACGCCGAACATGCGCTCGATCCGATTTACGCCCGCAAACTGGGCGTCGATGTCGATAATCTCCTGATTAGCCAACCCGATGCCGGCGAACAGGCGCTCGAAATTTGCGACACGCTGGTGCGATCCGGTGCGATGGACGTGCTGGTGATCGATTCGGTTGCAGCTTTGGTGCCGCGTGCCGAGCTTGAAGGCGAAATGGGCGATAGCCACATGGGCCTGCATGCGCGCCTAATGAGCCAAGCATTGCGTAAGATCACCGGCAGTGTCAGCCGCAGCAAGACCATGCTGATCTTCCTTAATCAGATCCGCATGAAGATCGGGGTGATGTTCGGCAATCCCGAAACGACCACCGGCGGCAATGCGCTGAAATTCTATGCCTCAATCCGACTGGAAATTCGCCGCATCGGCCAGATCAAGGACCGCGAGGAAGTGGTCGGCAACCAAACTCGGGTGAAGGTAGTGAAGAACAAGCTGGCACCACCGTTTCGCCAGGTTGAGTTCGACATCATGTATGGCGAGGGGATCAGCAAGGTCGGCGAATTGATCGATCTTGGGGTAAAGGCTGGGGTAGTGGAAAAATCCGGCGCCTGGTTCAGTTGTGACAGCACGCGGATCGGTCAAGGTCGGGAAAACGCCAAGCAGTTCCTGCGCGATCACCCCGAAATGGCTGCCAGCATCGAAAAGAAAGTGCGCGATCAGGCCGGCGTGGTCACCAACATGATGATCTCGACTGCGGAACCGGAAGACGCCGAGGCTGCTGAATAAAGCTTTGATGCAAAACCTGACCGATGGTGATCTCGCATTGGTTGCCGCTGCGGTAGCAACCCTGCGGGTGCATTATCGGCCATTCTGGCACACTGTCGCTGCCGCCTTGCGCATGGAAGATGGGCGGATTGTGACCGGGGTGCATCTTGGCGCCACGGTCGGGCGGATGGCGATATGTGCAGAAGCGGTGGCGGTGGGCCGGGCGGTGCTCGAAGGCGGTGGCAGGATTGTACGTGCCGTTGCTGTCCGGCATCCCAAGCCAGATGAAGACGGTGAGATTGCCGTGGTGTCGCCGTGCGGCGGGTGTCGGGAATTATTCGCCGATCATGCACCCGGCGCGGCGATCATCGTGCCGGGACCGGATGGACTTGCGATCTGGTCGGTGCCGGGCCTGCTGCCGCTGCCCTATCAACGCTGACAGAACTTGCCGGGGTGCGGCTGCGGTGGCCATAATCTCGGAC
>JACMOQ010000629.1 GCA_014377905.1 Acetobacteraceae bacterium
CCGCCACGCCATTGGTGCCGGCATCCGCACGGACGGGGCGGCGTCGGGGGCCGACCACGCCGAACCGCACCACCGCCGATTTCGACAACAGCGCCCCCCGCCACCGGCGCGGGCGAAAGGCCGCGACGGCGGTCAGGGCCAGAATATCGGCACCAATCGGCAAGATCGGGCCATGCGCGGAATAGTTGTAGGCCGTCGAACCGGCCGGCGTGGACAGCAGGGCGCCATCGCAGACCAGTTCCGCCAGCCGCTCCTTGCCATCGACCGAGATGCGCAGCTTGGCAGCCTGCGGCCCCGCGCGCAGTAGCGATACCTCATTGATCGCCAAAGCCTCGGTAACTGTGCCATCTGGTGCCACGGCACGCATCGACAGGGGGTTGATCACGGCTTCCTCGGCCGCGACCAGACGTTCGGGCAGATTGTCCATGATATAGGTGTTCATCAAAAAGCCGACGGTGCCGCAGTTCATCCCATAGACCGGCAGATTGCCCATCGTCTCATGCAGGGTTTGCAGCATGTAGCCGTCACCGCCCAAGCACACGACAACCTCGGCGTCGTCCAGACCGACATCGCCGTAGCGTGCCAGCAATTCAGCCAGCGCCAACTGTGCTGCGGGGGCGCGGCTGGCGCGAAAGGCGATCCTGGCGACGGACAAGGGATTCTCCCGAAGGCTGTGCCGCACTCTGGTCAGGCTTTCCGGCAAACTCAACCCCTCGAATTGCGACGGAGCAAGCGCTGCCGCTTGGACAGAAAGTTTCCGATCGGAAACTTTTTTCGCCATAGGGTGCGCAGGTGTCGTTTTCCGGCCTTCACCGCCCGGATCGGATGGATTAGATGGTCGCATCAAAATTGAAGGAGACGCCCATGTCCGTACCCGCCGGTTTCTTCACCGAAAGCCTTGCTGCCCGTGACCCCGAACTTGCCGCCTCGATCACGGCCGAACTGGGCCGTCAGCGCCATGAGATCGAGTTGATCGCGTCTGAAAACATCGTCAGCCGTGCGGTGCTCGAGGCGCAGGGGTCGGTGATGACCAACAAATATGCCGAAGGCTATCCGGGCAAGCGGTACTACGGCGGCTGTCAGTTCGTGGACGTGGCCGAAACTCTGGCGATCGAGCGGGCGAAAAAGCTGTTTGGCGCGGCCTATGCCAATGTGCAGCCCAATTCCGGCAGCCAAGCGAATCAGGCTGTGTTTCTGGCCCTGTTGCAGCCCGGCGATACCTTCATGGGTCTGGACCTGAACTCCGGCGGGCATCTGACGCATGGCAGCCCGGTCAACATGTCGGGCAAGTGGTTCAATGTGGTGGCCTATGGCGTGCGCAAGCAGGACGAAATGCTGGACATGGCAACGATCCGCGAGACGGCGTTGCAGGCCAAGCCCAAGCTGATCATCGCGGGCGGCACCGCCTACAGCCGCAGTTGGGACTGGCAGGCATTCCGCGCCATTGCGGACGAGATCGGCGCCTATCTGATGGTGGACATGGCGCATATCTCGGGATTGGCCGCCGGCGGGGTCCACTCATCGCCGCTGCCTTGGGCGGATGTGGTCACCTCGACCACGCATAAATCCTTGC
>JACMOQ010000630.1 GCA_014377905.1 Acetobacteraceae bacterium
CGGGTGAGGAGGGGTGCAAATGGGTTCATGGAGATTTACTAACAAAATGCGCCAAATATGTCAATAAAATTACCTAACTTCTTCCCCGCTCGCTTTTGCGGGAAAGGCCGGGGTGGCGGCGCTAATTTGCCCCGACCCCATGCCGCGCTGACCTGGGCACGAAAGATTATCTTAAAGTCGCGAGGCATGTTTTGAGCGCAGCTATCCGCGGGCGCTATCAAGGCACCCTACATCGCCAGTCCGACCCCAACGCCTAAATCCGCCGAAGCGTAAAATTCTGTTCCAAATTCCGCGTAATTTCCGCCCCATGCGCCGGATCACGCGCCTCGAACATCACCTCCAACTCGGCGGTCTGCACGCTGGGGGACGCAAACAGCCGGTGATGCGACACATCGATGATGTTGCCGCCGGCATTGCCGATCCGCCCGGCAATTTCCGCGAGCACGCCGGGCCGATCGGGGATTTCCAGCACCAGCCGCACCAGGCGCGCGTCGCGCAACAAATTGCGCAGCAGCACGTTGGCGAGAATGCGCGGGTCGATGTTACCGCCGCAAATCGGCACGCCGATTTTGCGCCCGGCAAAACGGTCCGGAAACGCCAGCAGCGCCGCAATCCCAGCCGCCCCGGCGCCCTCGGCGACAATCTTGGCGCCTTCGGCCAGCAGCGCGATGGCTTCTTCGACCGCGCGTTCGGGGATCACCACCACGTCGGCGACATAGGCGCGGATTACCTTCAATGGGGTTTCACCGATGTCGCGCACCGCGATGCCCTCGGCGATGGTCGCACCGCCCACCGAAACCGGTTGCCCGGCGAGGCGCTGGGCAAGGGCGGCATAAGCGGCAACCTCCACCCCGATCACCTCTATGCCCGGCTTGACCCCGGCTGCCGCCACCGCGCAGCCGGCGATCAATCCTCCGCCACCAACCGGGATGACAAGCATGTCGAGATCGGGCGCGTCTTCAAGCAATTCCAGCGCCAGCGTGCCTTGGCCGGCCATCACCGCTGGATCATCATAGGGATGGACGAACACCAAGCCTTCGCGGGCCGCCAACTCAACGGCATGTGCGGCGGCGTCAGCGAGAGTATCGCCATGCAACACCACCCGCGCGCCCCAGGACGCGGTCCGCGTTACCTTGGTGGCTGGCGTATGCTTGGGCATCACGATCACCGCCGATGTCTGCGACAGCATTGCGTGGCGCGCCACCGCCTGGGCATGGTTGCCCGCCGACATCGCGATAACGCCCGCGCGACGTTCCTCGTCTGTCAGCAATGCCAGTCTGTTTGCCGCCCCGCGTTCCTTGAAAGCCCCTGTCGCCTGAAGGTTTTCAAGCTTGAGGGTAACATCCGCCCCAACCACGCGGGAAATGGCATCGCAGCGTATGGCGGGGGTGCGCACCACCTGGCCGGCAATCCGCGCCGCCGCCGCGCGCACGTCGGCAAGCGTGATCACTAGATGAACTTGACCGAGACGATCTCGTAGCTGCGATCACCACCCGGCGTCGGCACGCCAACCGTGTCGCCAATGGTTTTGCCGATCAATGCCTTGGCAAGCGGGGACGATACCGACAGCCGGCGCTGCTTGATGTCGGCCTCATGCACGCCAACGATCTGATAGACGGATTGCTTTTCGGTTTCCTCATCAATCAGTTCGACAGTGGCACCAAACTTGACATGGGCGCCGGTAATTGAGGCCGGATCGATAATTTCGACCGCGCCAATGATTTCCTCGAGTTCCTGAATGCGGCCTTCGATAAAAGATTGTCGTTCCCGGGCTGCGTGATATTCAGCGTTTTCGCTCAGGTCACCATGGCTGCGCGCTTCGGCGATTGCGCGAATAACGGCAAAACGTTCGGTGCCTTTCAGCAGGCGGTGTTCTTCCTCCAGGCGTTGCAGGCCTGGCAAAGTCATCGGAAACTTCTGCACGTGGCAAACCTCAGGCGAAAAGGAACGGGGAACCGGGTGGGTAGATGCGGTTCCGCCGCGGCAGGGCGGGGCCCTGTCGCGTCAGAACGGGCTGCGGAAATAGGCTTGCAGCGGCATAACTTCAAGGGTGCCCGATTTCCGCGCCGATATCGCATGCGCCGCCGCCCGCGCGCCGGCGATGGTGGTGAAATGCGGCACCCCGTGCATCAACGCGCCACGCCGGATATCGAAGCTGTCAGCGACGGTCTGTGCGCCCGACGCGGTGTTGATCACCAATTGCACCTCGCCCGATTTGATCGCGTCCACACAATGCGGCCGGCCTTCGAGCACTTTATTGACGATCGCGGCCTCGATCCCTGCTTCGCGCAGGCGGGTTGCTGTGCCGCGCGTCGCCAACAAGGTAAAACCGCATTCTATCAGCCGACGGGCAACCGCGATTGCGGCGGCCTTGTCGCTGTCCCGCACCGACAGAAATGCACAGCCGCTATCAGGCAGGATGACGCCTGCGCCCAACTGTGCCTTGGCGAAAGCGCGCTCGAAACTGCTGTCGAGCCCCATGACTTCGCCGGTCGATTTCATTTCAGGTCCGAGGATCGTATCGACATCGGGAAAGCGTGCAAACGGGAACACCGCTTCCTTGACCGCGACATGCGGCGCAATGCTGTCATCATCCAGGCGGAAATCAGCAAGCCGTGCGCCCGCCATCACCCTGGCGCCGATCTTGGCGATCGGCACCCCGGTTGCCTTGGCAACGAAGGGCACGGTGCGCGATGCACGCGGGTTCACTTCCAGAACGAAAATCTCGTTATCCTTGATCGCGTATTGCACATTCATCAGTCCGACCACGCCAAGCGCCTTGGCCATTGCCTCGGTTTCGGCCTTGATCTCGGTGACGGTTGCCGGCGACAAGGTGTAGGGCGGCAAGGCGCACGCGCTGTCGCCGGAATGAATGCCGGCTTCCTCGATATGCTCCATCACGCCGGCGACATAAACCGTTTCGCCATCTGATATGCAATCGACATCAACCTCAATCGCATCGCTCAGATAGCGGTCGATCAACACCGGATTGTCGCCCGACACGATGACCGCTTCACGCATGTAGCGCGCCAGGCCCCGGTCGTCATAAACGATTTCCATCGCCCGGCCGCCGAGCACATAGCTCGGGCGAATGACAACGGGATAGCCGACCCGGGCAGCGATTTTCTCGGCTTCGGCGGTTGACCGCGCAATGCCATTTTCTGGCTGGCGAAGTCCCAGCTTTTGCAGCATTACCTGAAAGCGTTCGCGATCTTCGGCCATGTCAATCGCATCCGCGGACGTGCCCAGGATCGGGATGCCCGCCTTCGCCAAAGCCTGCGACAATTTCAGCGGCGTTTGCCCGCCATATTGCACGATGCAGCCCTTCAGCGTGCCGTTGGATTGTTCCCGCCGAATAATGGCGATCACATCTTCCTCGGTCAGCGGTTCGAAATACAACCGGTCCGAGGTGTCGTAGTCGGTGCTGACGGTCTCGGGGTTGCAATTGACCATGATGGTCTCGAACCCTGCTTCCTTCAGTGCGTAAGCCGCATGGACGCAGCAATAATCGAACTCAATCCCCTGCCCAATCCGGTTCGGCCCGCCGCCGAGGATGATGATCTTTTCGCGGTCGGTCGGATCGGCCTCGCATGCCGGGGTGCCAAAGCCGCCTTCGTAAGTCGAGTACATGTAAGGTGTCGCGGAGGCGAATTCGCCAGCGCAGGTGTCGATGCGTTTATAGACCGGCAGCACCCCAAGCTTGTGGCGAAGCGCGGTGACGGCAGGCTCCTTCTGGCCAGTCAGCCGCGCCAGTTGCTTATCGGAAAATCCCTGCGCCTTGATCGCACGCAGCCCGGTCGCGTCCTGCGGCAGGCCTGACGCCGCGATCACCCGTTCAGTGGCAACAATTTTTTCCAGCTCGCGTAGGAACCACGGATCGAACTTGCTGGCGTCATGGATGGCTTCAACCGACATGCCGGCACGCAAGGCTTGGGCTGCCATCACAATTCGATCCGGCTTGGGTTGCGACAGCGCGGCGCGAAACGCATCAAGCCCGCCATCGCCTGGCGCCTCGATCGCATCGAGCCCGGAATAGCCGGTTTCCATGCTGCGCAAGCCCTTCTGCAAAGCTTCGGCGAAACTGCGGCCCACCGCCATCGCTTCGCCGACGGATTTCATGCTGGTGGACAGCAGGGCAGGGGTGCCAGGGAATTTTTCGAAGGTAAAGCGCGGGATTTTCACCACCACGTAATCAATCGTCGGCTCGAAGCTCGCCGGGGTGGTCATGGTGATATCGTTGGTAAGTTCATCAAGCGTGTAGCCAACCGCCAGCTTGGCCGCGATTTTCGCAATCGGAAAGCCGGTCGCCTTCGATGCCAAAGCCGATGACCGCGACACACGCGGATTCATTTCAATCACCACCATGCGGCCATCCGCCGGGTTGAGCGCGAATTGCACGTTCGACCCGCCAGTATCGACCCCGATCTTGCGCAAACATGCGATTGAGGCATCGCGCATCACCTGGTATTCTTTGTCCGTCAGGGTCAGCGCCGGGGCCACGGTCACGCTGTCGCCAGTATGAATGCCCATCGGATCAACGTTTTCGATGGCGCAGATGATGATGCAGTTATCGTTCTTGTCGCGCACCACCTCCATCTCGAATTCCTTCCACCCGAGCACCGATTGCTCGACCAGCACTTCGGTTGTCGGCGAGGCATCAAGCCCCGATTGCACGATGCGTTCGAATTCTTCCTTGTTATAGGCAATGCCGCCGCCAGTGCCGCCAAGGGTGAAGCTTGGGCGGATCACCGCCGGCAGGCCAATGTCGGCCAGTGCCACCCACGCATCGGCCATCGAATGGGCGATGTGGCTGAGCGGGCTTTCAATGCCGATTTCGCTCATTGCGTCGCGGAATTTCAGCCGGTCCTCGGCGCGGTCAATGACATCGGCTTTCGCGCCGATCAGTTCGACATTGTATTTGTCCAAGGTACCGGACTTGAACAGCGACATCGCGGTATTGAGCGCGGTCTGCCCGCCCATGGTTGGCAGCAGCGCGTCCGGTCGTTCCTTGACGATGATCTTCTCGACAAATTCCGGGGTAATCGGCTCGATGTAAGTTGCATCCGCCAGCCCCGGATCGGTCATGATCGTTGCCGGGTTGGAGTTGACCAGGATAACGCGGTAGCCCTCCGCCCGCAGCGCCTTGCAGGCCTGTGCGCCAGAGTAATCGAACTCGCAGGCCTGGCCGATGACGATCGGGCCGGCGCCGATGATGAGGATCGATTTGATGTCGGTGCGTTTGGGCATTTTTTAGTGTCCTTAGGGCAAGGGTGTTCTTTTTGTGAACAAAAAGAACCAAAAAAAAATTTTAATACTTTGTTGCCGTTGGCGTGGGTCTGCCGAGGGGCGTACGCCAACAGCAACAAAGTATTAAAATTTTTTTGCTTCTTTGTTTTCAAACAAAGAAGATTCTTACTTGGCTGCTTCGATCGCTTCCGCAAATCGCTTAAACAAATAATGGCTATCGCTCGGCCCCGGACTAGCCTCGGGATGATACTGCACGCTGAAAGCGCGCTTGCCGGGACACGCAATGCCTTCATTGCTGCCATCAAACAGGCTGGTGTGGGTAACATGGACCCCATCCGGCAGCGATGCCGTATCGACAGTGAAGCCATGGTTCTGGCTGGTGATTTCCACCTTGCCGGTCACCAAATCCTGCACCGGCTGGTTGGCGCCGCGATGGCCACGCGCCAGTTTGTAGGTCTTGCCGCCAAGCGCCAACGCCAGCAATTGATGGCCGAGGCAGATGCCGAAAATCGGCGTGCCAGACGCCAGCACGCCCTGGATCGCCGGCACCGCGTATTCTGCGGTCGCTGCCGGATCGCCCGGGCCGTTGGACAGAAACACCCCATCCGGTTTGTGGCGCAAAATATCCTCGGCGCTGGCGGTTGCCGGCACCACGGTGACCTTAAAGCCGGTGGCGGCGAGGCAACGCAGGATGTTGCGCTTGGCCCCATAATCCACCGCAACCACGTGGCGGGTGGGCGCGGTTTGTCGGCCATAGCCCGCGGGCCAGGCCCACTGGGTTTCGTCCCATTCATAGGATTGGGCGCAGGTCACGGTCTTGGCGAGGTCGAGCCCTTCCAGGCCCGACCACCCGGCGGCCGTTGCGGTGAGCGCGGTAATATCGAACCGACCATCGGCGGGGTACGCGATCACCCCGTTCGGCGCGCCGAGGTCACGGATGCGCAAGGTCAGCGCGCGGGTATCAATTCCGGCAATCCCCGGCACGCCCTGGCCGGCCAGCCAGGCATCAAGCCCCTGGGTCGCGCGCCAGTTGCCGGGTTCGGTGACATCGAGCTTGACCACCAGGCCGCGCGCCGCGACGCCCGCCGCTTCAAGGTCTTCCGGATTAGCGCCGACATTGCCAATATGGGGGAAGGTGAAGGTGATGATCTGCCCGGCATAGGACGGATCGGTCAGGGTTTCCTGATAGCCGGTCATGCCCGTGTTGAAGCAGATTTCAGCGGGCAGGCTTGCCGCCACATGGGCGCCAAAGCCGCGCCCCCAGAACACGCTGCCATCGGCTAGCACGAGGGCGGCGGTGGCACCGGTTGGAACCACGGACGGATTGGACATTGCGGCCCCTTTCTGATTTGGCGTGGATTGCGGCATATCGCCGAGCGTGAGACCGGTGGCAGCAATCACCGCGGGCCAGTGCCGGGTTGGGATCGCCTGTGCCTGACGCCATTTGCGCAGGGCCTCGGTGCCGACGCCAAGCTGGGAGGCAGCAGCATCGGGGCCGCCGAGGCGTTGGATGATGGTTTCAACGGTGATGGTCATTACCTGAGACTATGGGAAATTTATTCCCGAGGCAATCGTCGAAATGGCATGGGAGAAAATTTCCCAAATCGACCCGCTGTTGATTCAAAGCGCGACAGGATATACATAACTATTCCTGTCTATCTAATGAAAGAGGATCACCGTGCAAGTCGCAAAATGGGGCAATAGCCTCGCCGTGCGTATCCCTGCGGCCGTGGTCGAGGCGCTCGAACTTACCGCCGGCGACGAAATTGAAATCCACATCGCCGATGCGCGCGAAATCGCCATAGCGCGCAAACCCGGTCGTGAGGACTTTCTGCAGCGCCTGCGCGCGTTCCGAGGTCGATTGCCCGCCGATTTCAAGTTTGACCGAGATGAGGCGAATGCCAGGTAACTTCATCGATACCAACGTTCTGATCTATCTCGCGTCCGATGACCTGGTGAAGGCCGATCGCGCGGAAGCGACACTGCGAGCGGGCGGTGTGATCAGCGTTCAGGTTTTGAATGAGTTGACCAATGTCGCGCGTCGCAAGATGCGGATGAACTGGCCGGACACACATATGTTTCTTGCCATGTTGCGCGCTCTGCTGACCGTCCGGCCGATCACAGTCGAAACCCATGAAACCGGATTGGCACTGGCCGAGCGCTATAAACTCTCGACCTATGACGCGATGATCGCGGCCTCAGCGCTCCATGCCGATTGCGATATATTATGGTCAGAGGATATGCAGCACGACATGGCGCTGGGTGAAAATCTGCGGATCGTCAACCCGTTTCGTGCCCCGGGTTAATCTCGGTCAATGCGGCAGCGCGTTCGCAAGGCCGGCGGTATAACACTACACACAGACTTTAGTTTCCATCAGGAGGCCCAATTGGCCCTACGCGACGACTTCACCACCCAGCTCAAAACCGCCATGCTCGCCAAGAATGCCCCCTTGGTGCTGAGCCTGCGCAGCATCACCGCCAAACTAAAAGACTTCGACATCGCCGCACGGCCCAAGGGCGTCGAAAAAATCCCCGATGACGACATTATCGCCATGCTGCGCGGCATGGTGAAGTCGCGCCGCGAATCGGTGGAGATGTATCGCC
>JACMOQ010000007.1 GCA_014377905.1 Acetobacteraceae bacterium
CAGCCGGCTCGGTCATTTTGTCCCGGCCGGGTCGATCCATCTGTTCAGCGTTTATACAAGCGGCGGTTTTGCGCGGCATGATGTGGCGCACTCGTATCGCGTCGCCCCCGGCTACGATCCACGCGCCCCTGACGCCACCCGCGGCAGCGATGCGGCGGTGCTGGTGTTGGGTGAGGATTTCATCGCCGCCCCAGCCTTGCCAATCATAGAGGTCATCCCGCTGACCGAAACAATCCTGGCCTTGGCGGGCTACAACCAGGATCGGGTCCAACGGCTGCAGATTGATCCGGATTGCCGCGCCCTCGGTCTTGTCCTCGATTATTCCGGGGCGCCGCTGCTGCGCCATTCCTGCGCCGGCACCAAGGGCACCAGCGGCGGGCCGATCCTGCATCAGGATGAAAACGGCGGCTGGCGGGTCGTCGGACTGCAATCCGGCGCACGCCCGCATGAACGCGGCGGCGTCGCAGTGACCGGTGCGACCTTGCGCCTGCTGCTCAACTGATCCCAACAAGGTCCAGTTCGGCGGCGTGATGGCAGCTCACAAAGCGTCCCGGCTGGATTTCAGTCAGCGCCGGTTCGATTGTCCGGCACGCTTCGGTCGCGTAACGGCAGCGCGGATGGAACGCACAGCCAGGCGGCGGGTTGGCCGGGTCGGCAATTTCGCGTTCCAGCACGATCCGACTGCTGACCACACCAGGCTCCGGCGTTGGCGCCGCCGACAGCAAAGCCTCGGTGTAGGGGTGCAATGGTTTGTTGTAGAGCGCTTCGGTTTCAGCGAGTTCGACGATGCGGCCGACATACATCACCGCCACCCGGTCGCTGACATGCTTGACCACCGACAAATCATGGGCAACGAACAGATAAGTCAGCCCGAGCCGGTCCTGCAAATCCAGCATCAGGTTCAAAATTTGGGCCTGCACCGAAACGTCGAGCGCGGAAACCGGTTCATCAGCCACGATCAACGCCGGGTTTAACGCAAGGGCACGGGCAATGCCGATGCGCTGGCGCTGGCCGCCACTGAAGGCATGCGGGTAGCGGTTGAAATAGGCAACCGGCAGCTGCACCAACTCCATCAATTCCGCGACCCGGGCGCGGCGTTCGGCGCGATCGGTCATCCCGGCGATCAGCAATGGTTCGCCGATGATTTCGCCGACCACCATGCGCGGATTGAGCGACGAATACGGGTCCTGGAACACCATCTGGATATGGCGGCGCAATTTCTGTAACGCGCCACGCTTCAGCTTGGTGAGGTCGGACGTCTGGCCATCGACGGTAAATTTCACACTGCCCGCGCTCGGCGCCATGGCGCGCAGGATGCAGCGCGCCGCGGTGGTCTTGCCGCAGCCGCTTTCACCGACCAGCGCCAGGGTCTCGCCTCGCCGGATGCTGAAGCTGACCCCATCAACCGCCTTGACCTGGCCGACGACCGTGCGCAGCAACCCGCGGCGGATCGGGAAATACTTCTTGAGGCCGACGACGTCGAGAATTGTTTCGCTCATGGCCGTCCGCCGTGCAAAAAGCAGCGCACTTGGCGGGTGCCGGTATTGGTGGGCGGCGGTTCGGCAATATCGCAAACCCCTGCGATCATGTCCGCGCAACGCGGATTGAACGCACAGCCGGCGGGGCGGTCGAACGGATGCGGGATCGATCCGACAATCGTTGGCAGACGAGTGCGCGGCTTGGCCATCACCGTCGGGATCGAGCGTAGCAGCGCCTTTGTGTAGGGGTGCTGCGGCCGGTCGAAAATATCCGATACACTGCCGGTTTCAACCGCGCGGCCGAGATACATTACCGACACATCATGCGCCATTTCGGCGATCACCCCCATGTCGTGGGTGATCAGAATAATTGCCAGACCACGTTCGGCCTGCAACTGGCGCAGCAGATCGAGAATTTGTGCCTGGGTGGTCACATCGAGCGCGGTGGTCGGTTCATCGGCAATCAGCACCCGCGGATCGCAGGCCAGCGCCATGGCGATCATCACCCGCTGGCGCAGGCCGCCGGAAAGTTGGAACGGATATTCGTCGATCCGTCGGCTTGGTTGCGGCACGCCGACCATGTCGAGCAATTCGATTGCCCGCTTGCGGGCGGCGTGCTTGTCGAGGCCCATGTGGAGGCGCACGCCTTCCATAATCTGGTTGCCGATGGTGTAGTGCTGGCTGAAACTCGCCATTGGCTCCTGGAACACCAGGGCGATTTCCGGCCCGCGAATGTCGCGCATGGCTTCCTCGGTCAGGCCCGCCAGATCGACCGTGCTGCCATCGGCTTTGCGCAACATAACCGACCCGCCGACCACCCGGCCGGGGCGATCAACAATGCGCAGAATGCTGCGCGCGGTGACCGATTTGCCGCAGCCGCTTTCGCCGACCACGCCCAGCGTGCGGCCTTCGAACACGTCGAAATCCACGCCATCGACCGCGCGCACCACGCCTTCGGGGCCAACGAATTGGGTGCGCAAACCACGCACCGACAGGATGGGTTCAACCATAGGGATCGGCCGCGTCGCGCAAACCGTCGCCGAGGAAGTTGAACGCCAGGATTACCAGCACCACTGGCACCGCTGACAGCAGCAACCAGGGCGCCAAGGCAAGGGTTTGCACATTCTGGGCGTCCTGCAACAAAATTCCCCACGATATCGCCGGTGGCCGCAAGCCCAGGCCCAGGAAGCTCAAAGACGTTTCGCTGATGATCATCGCCGGCAAAGCCAGGCTGACGGCCGCAATGATGTGGCTGGTAAAGCTTGGCAGCAGATGATGGAACACGATGCGCAATTGTGACGCACCGGCCAATTCCGCGGCCAGAATGAAATCTTCTTCCCGCAACGCCAGGAACTTGCCACGCACGACGCGGGCAAGGTCGGTCCAGGTCAACAGCGAGATGATGATCGTGATGGCGAAATAAACCTGGGTCACGCTCCAGTCATTCGGCAGTGCCGCCGACAGGCCGAGCCATAATGGGATGGCGGGGAGCGACCTTATCACCTCAATCGCGCGCTGAATGATGGTGTCGATCACCCCGCCATAAACCGCCGATAACCCGCCAAGCAGTACGCCAAGGAACAGGCTGATGGTAACGCCGACCAACCCGATGGTGAGCGAGACCCTGGTTGCCACTGCAAGGCGCGACCATAAATCACGACCCAGCAGATCGGTGCCGAACAGGTAGATGCCCTCGCCGCGCTGGGCGTCTTTCAGGGTCATCAAATGGCGGTCGGTTTCCAAGCCGAGGAAGGAATATTTGTAGCCGTGGCCGAAGAACTCGATATAGACGCGGCGATTGGAATCGACGGTGTAGACCAACTTGAAGGTCTTAACATCGCGCACGCCCTTGATGCCGGCGACCCAGGGGCGGAACGATCCATCGGCGTCGAACAAATGGATCGGCTGCGGCGCAATGTAGCTGGTGCGCGAATCAGTTGCCTGCGGGTCCGATGTGGCGAGGAAATCAGCGCCCAGCGCAAGGATATAAAACACCGCCAGCACAACCATGCTGATCATTGCCATGCGGTGGCGTTTGAAGCGCCACCAAATCAGTTGTGCCTGGCTGGCAACGGCGTAACGGTCTGCGTCGGTGGCCATCGGGCTAATCCAACTGGTGGCGCAGGCGTGGTTCAACCCACATCAGCACCAAATCGGAAATGAAGGTGCCGATCACGGTCAGCACGCCGAGCAGCAGCACGATGGTGCCGGCGAGGAACATATCCTTGGCCACCAGCGACTTCACCAGCAGCGGCCCGACAGTTGGCAGGCCTAGCACGATGGAAATAATGATGCCGCCCGAGATCAGTTGTGGAAACTGGTACGCGAGGTTGGACGCAAACGGGTTTAACGCCGCCCGCACTGGGTATTTCAGCACCGTGCGCATTTCCGACAGCCCCTTGGCACGCGCCGTTACCACATAAGGCTTGCGCAGTTCATCCAGCAAATTGGCCCGCATGATCCGCACCAGCTGCGCGGTGCCGGCCAGCGCCAGGATCACCGCCGGCAGCGGCAGATGCTTGATCAGATCCCACGCCTTTTCCCAACCCCACGGCGCGAGGGTCATCTCAGCGGAAAACAAACCGCCAACGCTCGCGCCAAGCATCGTGAAGGCGAAATACATGATCACCAGCGCGAGCAGGAAATTCGGCACCGCGATGCCGATGAAGCCGAAAAAGGTGAAGATGTAGTCGGCAAACGAATATTGCCGCACTGCCGAGTAAATTCCAATCGGCAGGGCAAGCGTCCAGGTCACAATCAGGGCAGCAAAGCTCAAAGCAAGCGTCAGCCAGATGCGGTCACCAATCACCTCGATTACAGGACGTCGCCATTCCATCGATTCGCCAAAATCCCCCACGACTACCCGGGCAATCCACTTCCCGTACTGGACGTAAAAAGGCTGCCCGAGTCCGTAGAGTTCGCGCAACGACCTCGCCTCCTCGGCTGAAACAGCCGAGCCAGACGAGGCAAGTTGCGCGATATAGGCATCGACAAAGTCACCGGGCGGCAACTGAATGATCGCGAAGGATAGTACCGAGATCAACCAGGTTGTGAGCAGCCCAAGCAGTAGACGGCGGGTGACGAAGGCAATCATGCCTTATAAAACCAGCTTTCCGGATGGGCGCTGCCAGGGGTGCGGCAATGCTGGGCGATGCAGGTGCGGCCGGGGATGTTGGCGAGGCGCCGACTTGCCAGACGGACACCCATCAGCGCCGGGGACTGTCCGCAAATCCCGATATGGAATTGCTGATCGATCATGATCTTCCAGATTTCCTGCGCGGTCTTGTGGCGTTCGGCCTCCTGCTGGCCTGCGGCGCCGCGGAACAGTTCAAGCGCGCGCACCATGTGCGGATCGCTCGGCTTGGTGCCGTGAGTACCGCCCGAGGCATACCATTTGGCATGCTCGACGCCATAGGCACCGTTGGAAACATCCGTCGGCAATGCCCAGGACGGGTAGAGATACAGCAGCTCGGTGCCGCCATTGGTCCAGACGAACAGCTGATGATCGCCCGACAGCATGCGCTGAAACGCAAGGCCGCGCTCGCTTTCCTTCACGTCGCCGTAAATGCCGATCTTACGCCAATGTTGCGCGATCATTTCGGCGTGTTTCGGCCAATCCATGAACGCCTTGACCGCGAGCAGCTCGATCACTAGCCGCTTACCGTTATCCGGCCGCAGGCGATAACCGTCGCTGTCCTTTTTGCTGAGGCCGAGGCCATCAAGCATTTTGTTGCCGGCGGCAATATCAAGCGTTGACCATTTATTGCGCCATTCCGGCCCCGGGTTTTCCGGCATTGCTTCGGCCGGCGCCGTCGAACCGGGGGTTGCGAGACCGAGCCAGAAGGTTTCGTTGAGCTGTTCGCGGTCAATCCCCATCGACAGCGCGCGGCGGAAATCGGCGGTGCCGAGCAGCTTTCCGATCAGCGGATCGGCACGATAATCCATGTTCACATGCAATGTCGTATCGGCGCCGTTATAGGCGAGGTCGAGATGGACGTCGTATTTGCCGCGCTCGCGATTTTCCAGAATCACCGGCAGTTTGGCCAGATCCATGTGGCGTTCCTGCAAGTCGTATTCGCCGGCCATGGCGCGCAGATTGGCGACCTCGATATTCTCGGCCAACGTCATCACGATGGTGTCGATGTAAGGCAACTGAGCGCCGTCGGTATCGACTACATAATAGTATGGATTGCGCTCCATCACCCAGGTTGGGGTATTGATCGGACGCGTGGTCCGCCACGGCCCCAAGGTCGGGATTTCCGGGTTGAGCTGCCAATCCTTCTTGACGTGCAGATGGCGCACCCAGGTGTCAAAACCAGCAGCCTTCGCTTTGGTGCTGACCTCGGCTTCCGACGAATATTTCGGCAGGAACTGCTTGAGGTAATGCGCCGGCGCATAAGCGCCATAGCTGCGCGCGCTGGACTGCTGCACCGACTGGCCACCGCCGATCAACGTATCGCCGGCGATCATCGACGGGAACAGAAAATACGGGTTTTCAAAGACGAACTGCACCGTGGTTTCGTTGACCTTGACTACTTTGCCGGCCTTGCCGCCAGCCGCCATGTCGGCGATCGGCGCCGGAACGATGTCCTTGTTGCCATAAATATCTTCGAACCAGAACACGAAATCATCGGCGGTGAACGGCGCGCCATCGGACCATTTCATGCCCTTACGCAAATGCAGCGTGGTCACCCGGCCATCGGCGCTGATGTCGAAAGACTTCGCCACCGACGGCACGATCTTGCTGCCGGTGAAGTCCCAGAACAGCAATTTGTCCGACGCCATGATCCGGTTGCCGTTTTCACCATCCGACGGTCCGATGAAGGCGCGGCGCCAGGTGCCACCGTATTTACCGACGCTTTCGAGCGGCTTGATCACCATTGGCTCGGCCGGCAGGCGTTGCGCCACGGGGGGCAATTTGCCGGCCTTGACCAGTTCGGCGAGTTGCGGCGCCTCCTTGAAGCTGGTCGGGATGACCGTCGATTGGGTTGGCCCTTGCAGGTTGCCAACGAGGCCCGAGGCGCCAAACTGGCCCTTCCCGGCAACCACCTGCGCCAAGGCGTCCGTCGAGATCGCGGCGGCTGCGAAGACGGCAGTTGAACCCAGGAATTTTCTACGGGTGGTCATGGCGCGTATCCTCCAACTGGCTTTACGTCACCGCTTAAGCGATGTTAGCCATCACGTTACGATAAGCCCGTTCGGCGCGCCAGAGGTTGGCTCAAAACATTTGGATCGCCATCACCCCAAGCACCGCAGCGTTGACCAGCAGTAGTATTGGCGCGATCGGGCCGATCGTGCGCTGCCAACGCCGTGCCGCCGCCTGGCCGGCAATGCCGATTGTCAACAATGCCGGCACGGTGCCCAGGCCGAAGACCAGCATCGCGAATGCTCCTTCGGCGGGGCCACCTGCCGCGCTCGCGGCGAGCAACGCCGCATAGAGCAGGCCACAGGGCAGCAGGCCGAGCGCCAGACCAAGCGGCAAACCGGTCACACCGCCAAGGCGTCCGACCAGGCGTGTGATAATCGGCGGCGCGTGATCAAGTCCTGGAACGAATCGCCCGACCGATGGCGCCAGCCGTCGCAGGCCCTGGCCGAGAAACATCAACGCTGCCACCGCCAGCGCCACCCCAGCAAGCCACCCGAGGCCCGGCACCACGCCCACCAGCCCGGCAAGCCCACCGAGTGCGGTGTAGGTGGCGATGCGGCCAACATGATAGCCCGGCAGCAGGCCTAAATGGCGACACGGCCCGCAGCCGGACGACGCTGACATTTTCGCGCCAATCTGCCCGAGCACGAACGGCCCGCACATCGGCGCGCAGTGCATCACCCCGCCGGCAAGCCCTGCCAGCAGCAGCCCGGATGGCAGAAGTGCCCCGCTCGGCTCGCACAACGCCACCAATGCGCCCAACCAACTGATCATTCCGCATCGGTAGACCATTCCAACCTGAACGGGGTTGATCTGTGTCAATGCAGCCCACCCTTTTCACGAGGCAATGTTTCGGCGGATGCACCCCGTATCCGGTTTTGCAATATGCACGGAGTGATCATGGAAGACGACATCAGCGGCGTAATCGTTGGGGCTTTGGTCGCCGTGCTGGGGATGGTCGGCCTGATTATGGCGTCCGGAGCTTATGACAATGCGATTTTCATTTTTGGTTTATCGCTTGCCGCTTTCGCTGTGCTCTTCAACATCGGTTTGATCCGGCGTCACTTTGATCGCCGTAGCGGAGGGCGCCATGTCTGACGCAGCGGCCTTGTCTGACACTGTGACCATGTCCAGACCATTGCACGCGCCACTGACCTATAACGAGGATGTGGTTCGAAAATTCGTTGTTGCCGGAATGTTTTGGGCGCTGGTGGCCTTTCTAGTGGGTGTCTATATTGCGGCCGAACTTGCCTGGCCGGAAGCCAATCTTGGGCTATCCTACGTGAACTTTGGCCGTTTGCGTCCGGTGCACACCTCGGCCGCGATCTTCGCGTTTGGTGGCTCGGTCCTGATTGGCACGTCTTTTTACGTCGTCCAGCGCACTTGCCACGCGCGGCTGTTTGGCGGCGAGGCGTTGGCCGATTTCGTCTTCTGGGGCTATCAGTTTTTCATTGTCATGGTCGCCCTCAGTTACCTCATGGGCTACACGCAGGGACTGGAATACGCCGAGCCCGAATGGCATCTCGATTTATGGCTGACCCTGATTTGGGTGATTTACGCAGTAATTTTCATCGGCACATTGATGAAACGGGAAGAGCCGCACATCTACGTGGCCAACTGGTTTTATCTGGCGTTCATCCTGACTGTTGCGGTGCTGCATCTGGTCAACAACGCAGCGGTTCCGATATCGATGTATTCCGCCAAAAGCTACGCGGCTTATGGCGGGGTTCAAAGTGCGCTGATCCAATGGTGGTATGGGCATAATGCAGTAGGCTTTCTGCTGACCGCCGGTTTTCTGGGGATGATGTATTACTTTATCCCGAAGCAAGCGGATCAGCCGATCTATTCATATCGTTTGAGTGTCGTGCATTTCTGGTCGTTTGTGTTCATGTATATATGGGCTGGCCCCCATCACCTGCATTACACATCCTTGCCGGATTGGACGCAGACGTTGGGCATGGTATTTTCGCTGATGCTTTGGATGCCTAGCTGGGGCGGGATGATTAATGGGTTGATGACATTATCCGGCGCCTGGGACAAGCTGCGCACCGATCCTGCGCTGCGCTTTTCAGTGACCGCAGTCGGCTTTTATGGCATGGCGACTTTTGAAGGCCCGGTGCTGTCGATCCGTGATGTCAACGCACTGGCGCATTACACCGACTGGATTGTCGGTCATGTCCATTCCGGCACCCTCGGCTGGAACGCATTCATGAGCTTCGGGGCGATTTACTATCTGGTGCCAGTTCTGTGGAAGCGCAGCGGGCTCTATTCCGCCCGTCTGGTGGCATGGCATTACTGGATTTCGACTCTCGGCATCGTGCTCTACATCAGCTCGCTCTGGGTCGCAGGGATCATGCAGGGGTTAATGTGGCGAGCCTATGATGCCTTTGGCTTTCTACAATATTCTTTTGTCGAATCGGTGAGCGCGGTCCACCCCTATTATGTGATCCGCTGGCTGGGCGGGATGATGTTCTTCGTCGGCGCCCTGATCATGGTCTATAATCTGGTGATGACAGTGCGATCGCCATCCACGAGGCGTGCCGTAACCGGGTATCCGGTTGGCGCCATCGCAGCGGGAGAATAAGTCCATGTTCCGTCACGAATGGATTGAAAAGAACGCCATACTGCTGCTGGTGCTCACGTTGGTAACCATATCAATCGGGGGGATCGTGGAGATCATTCCGCTGTTTACCATCGAAACAACAATCGAGCGCGTCGTCGGTATGCGACCCTACACGCCGCTCGAATTGATGGGTCGCAACCTCTACATCCGGGAAGGCTGTTACACCTGTCATAGCCAGCAAATTCGGGCGCTGAAGGACGAGGTGGAACGTTACGGACATTTCAGCCTGGCTGCCGAAAGCATGTATGATCACCCGTTTCAGTGGGGCAGTAAGCGTATCGGCCCGGATTTGGCGCGCGTCGGCGGCAAATATTCAAGCGATTGGCACTATGCGCATTTGGTTAACCCACAGGAATTAGTGCCGGAAAGCCTTATGCCGAAATACGGCTTCATGGCGACGACACCGCTGGATTTCGACCATATCGACAAACATCTTCGTGCCAATCGGGTTGTTGGCGTGCCTTACACTGACGATCAGATTGCCCATGCCAAGGACGATCTGCTCGCCCAAGCCAATGCGCAGATGGATGCCGACGCTTTGATGAAGCGATATCCAAAAGCGGTGGTAGTGCCAGGTAATGATCGCGTGCCGACCGAACTCGATGCGCTGGTCGCCTATTTGCAAATGCTCGGCACGTTGGTTGATTTCGCCAATACCAGTCCCGAAAAGCTTCAGCAGTAGGGGGGAATCGATGTCAAATTTTGTTCACACCTTGTTGACTTGGTCGGTACTGCCAGTCGGGTTGGTGTTTCTGCTTGTCGTTGCAGCCCAATACTGGCCGGGCCGCAAAGCTGCCAATGAACGCCATCGTCTGATTCCGCTGAATGAGGAGACCGCCCGTGCCGACCAAGATTGAAAAGGACGTGATCTCCGGGCGTGAAACCACTGGTCAAGTGTGGGATGGTCTGCGGGAGCTCAATACGCCGATCCCGCGATGGTGGCTTTATACCTTTATCGCCACCTGCGTATGGAGCGTCGGGTATGTGGTGGTGTATCCATCAGTGCCAGGCCTGTTCGGCTATTATCACGGCGCAATCAATTACTCGACGCGGGTCGAGGTCAACGGTCAAGTTGCGTCTATCGCCGCCATTCGCGCCCGTAGTATGGACCGTATCGAGGCCACCCCTTTTGCTCAGATCGCGTCCGATCCCAAGCTGATGGCGGTCGCCATGGCAGCAGGCAAAATCACATTTGCTAATAATTGCCAGCCCTGCCACGGCGCAGGAGGCGGCGGCCGGCCGGGTTTTCCGACGCTTGCATCTGATAGTTGGATCTGGGGCGGAAAGCTTGAAGACATCCAGACCTCGGTTCAGCACGGCATTCGCAACGAGGATCCCGATGCCCGGATGAGCCAGATGCCACGCTTTGGCGTCGATGGCCTACTTAAACCCGTCGAAATTGCCGCCGTTGCAGACTATGTGCTGGCGCTGCGGGGGGCCAATAAGGACGGAACCGATGTAACCGCCGGCGGGAAGCTTTACGCCGAGAACTGCGTGGCCTGCCACGGCGAAAAAGGCGAAGGCAAACGGGAGGTGGGTGCGCCGAATTTACGCTCCGCGGTTAATCTTTACGGCACCTCCAAGGACGCAATCATCGCCCAAATCAGCGCGCCACGCCAGGGCGTTATGCCAGGCTGGAATGCACGCCTGGATGCAGCGACAATCAAAAGCGTTGCGATCTACGTTCACTCGCTTGGGGGCGGCGAATAGGGTGAACGAATACGTAACCCCACCCGGCGGTGAAGTGTCTCTCTACGGCGATCGGGTACGGGTTTACCCGCGGGCAGTCCAGGGCATTGCGCGCAATTTCAAATGGGCGTTGCTGATATTCTGCCTCGCGGTCTATTATATTTTGCCGTGGGTGCGCTGGAATCGCGGACCGGGCAACCCGAACCAGGCGGTGCTGCTCGATATCAGCACCGAACGGTTTTATTTCTTTGGCATTACGTTCTGGCCACAGGACATCGTGTTGCTGACGGGCGGGTTGATCCTGGCCGCGGTGGGTCTGTTCCTGATCACCAGCCTGTTCGGTCGCATCTGGTGCGGTTATGCCTGCCCGCAAACGGTATGGACCGATTTGTTCATGCTGGTCGAACGCTGGATCGAGGGCGACCGCAATGCGCGCATGCGCCGCGATGCCGGCCCAACGAGCTTGGACAAAGTGTGGCGCAAGCTCGCCAAGCATTCGGTCTGGCTGGGCGTCGCGTTCTGGACTGGCGGCGGCTGGATCATGTATTACGTTGATGCACCAACGGTGGTGGGCGATTTCTGGACCGGACAGGCGTCATACGGCGTTTACGGTTTCACCTTCCTGTTTACCGCGACGACTTACGTGCTGGCGGGCTGGGCGCGTGAACAGGTCTGCACTTATATGTGCCCGTGGCCGCGCTTCCAGTCGGCGATGCTCGACGAACAAACCCTGATCGTGACCTACCAGGGCTGGCGTGGCGAACCGCGCGGGCGCGGCAAACGCGATGTTGTTCCCGCGCCGGCGTTCGGCGATTGTATTGATTGCCATGCCTGCGTCCATGTCTGCCCGACCGGCATCGATATCCGCGACGGGGTACAACTCGAATGTATCGGCTGCGGCCTATGCGTTGATGCCTGCAACGAGATTATGACCCGTACCAGCCAGCCGCTTTGGCTCATTAAGTGGGATACGCTTGCCCGGCAGGCCGGACTTGCCAAGGGCGAACTCGTCGAGCCGATCAAGTTGATCCGACCGCGTACCCTTATTTATCTAGCCGTTTTGGGAATTGCTGTGGCCGCCATGGGCATCGGGCTTGCGATGCGGTCGCTGCTCGAAGTGTCGGTGCAGCATGAACGCGCGCCGTTATTCGTGCGGCTGCATGATGGTTCGCTGCGTAACGCTTATACGTTGAAGCTGGTAAATAAATACACCCACGACGTCAGCTTCACGGTGACGGTCGAAGCAGCCATGCGGGCGAAATTGCAGGTTGCGGGTTCCACCGATGCACCCGCAGATGCAATCACCATTCTGGTGCCAGCCGATAGCGTGGGCGCATATCGGGTGTTTCTTGACGCCGCACCTGGGGGCGTGGAGGCAAAGAACGCCGAGATAACCTTTCTGCTACGCGATACTACTGACAATATCCTGATCAAGCGCAGTGCCAATTTCATCGGCGCTGGCAAACCGGGCGGCGGGTAGGAGTTTCGATATGCGGTTAACCTGGGCGTTCTTTCCCTATGCCGTGGCGCTTGTGCTGGCCGGCGTTGCTGTTGTCGATGGCGGCATCGTATGGACGGCGATCAGCACCTTTCCCGGCAGGGTGACCCACAGTCAGTTCGAGGACAGCAACCGCTACGACGCGGTGCTGGAAAATGCCGCGCGTGAAGCGGCCTTAGGCTGGAATACCGAATTGTCCCTTGTTGCAGGCATACCCCGCCTGCTGCTTACCGACCGCAACGGGCAGAAGATCGAGGGCGCGCGGGTTGTCGGACAGGCGAGCCGACCGCTGGGCAACAGCGCCCCGATCGAACTGGTGTTCCGCGCGGCAGCCCCAGGCGAGTATGTCGCCGAAACCCGACTGCCCGATGCAGGTCAGTGGCAAATCGATCTGACTGCCGCAGCGTCGGGCAAGCGCATCCATCTGTCACGGCGGGTCATGGTGCCGTGACCGTGCCTGCCGCCCTGGCAATTTGCGCCCATTGTGGCGTGGGGATTCAAGTTGGGGCGCGGTTCTGCTGTGCCGGATGTTCGGCGGCATTTGATACGATCAATGGGCTTGGACTCGGCCAATTCTACACCCGCCTGGTGCGCGACCCGGCGCTGGTGCCGAACCGGCCGGAGCCAACTGACCGCTGGGACCTGGCACGCTGCGTCACCACTGACAAATCCGGCCAGCACAGCCTGACCCTCGCGGTTGATGGCTTGCAGTGCGGTGCCTGCGTGTGGCTGATCGAAACCGCGCTGGGACGCGAGCCGAACGTGATCAAAAGCCGGGTCAACATGACCACCCGCCGGCTGCAACTCGGCTGGACCGGCGATGTCACCGATGGCGGCCGCCTGGTGGGATTGGTCGAAAAACTCGGCTACCGACTGGTGCCTTTCGATGCTGCGCGGCTGGCGGCCGCCGCCGATCGCACCGGGCGCGAACTGATCTGGGCGATGGCAGTGGCGGGCTTTGCCGCAGGCAATGTGATGCTGCTGTCGGTGGCGATCTGGATTGGCCAAAGCCAGGGCATGGGGCCGGCGGTGCGCGACGCGCTGCATCTGGTCTCGGCGCTGATCGCGCTGCCGGCGATCTCCTATGCCGGCCGGCCGTTCTTTCGCAGCGCCCTCGCCGCACTGCGTGCCCGGCGGACCAACATGGACGTGCCGATCAGCGTCGGGGTTGTTCTGGTCACCGCGCTTAGTCTGTTCGAGACCAGGGCTGGGGCAGGGGATGCGTATTTCGATTCCGCCAGCACCTTGCTGTTCTTTTTGCTGATTGGCCGGGTGATGGATCATCGCGCCCGCGGCCGCGCCAGAGCAACCGCTGAACAATTGCTGGCGCTGCGGCATAGCGACGTCACCGTAATCGCCCCCGATGGAACCACCGAACCGCGGGCAGCGGCAAGCGTGGCGCCCGGCGCCCGCATTCTTGTCGCCATGGGATCACGCATCGGCGTAGATGGCGTGGTGGAATTGGGCAGCGCGCCGCTCGATACCAGCCTGGTCACCGGCGAAACTCTGCCGGTGCTGGCCGTGCCGGGAACGGCTGTGTTTGCCGGCACCATCAATCTCGGCGCGACGTTGATAGTCCTGTGCACCGCAAGCGGCGCCGGCACCTTGCTGGCCGAGTGCGTCCGCTTGATCGAAGTCGCGGAATCCCGCCGGGGCCGGTTTGTCGAACTCGCCGACCGGGTGGCGAGGCGGTATGCGCCCACGGTACATCTGGCCGCCTTGCTGACCTTTCTCGGATGGTGGGGCCTGGGCCACGCCACCGTCGAGCACGCGCTGCTGACCGCATGCGCGGTGCTGATCATTACGTGTCCGTGCGCTCTGGCCCTGGCGGTGCCGGCGGTGCAGGTGCTGGCGACCCAACGCCTGTTCCAGCGCGGCATTCTGCTGAAATCGGCGACCGCATTGGAACGTTTGGCCAAGGTTGATGCGGTTGTCTTCGACAAAACAGGCACCTTGACCGTGCCGTTGCCCGAGCTGGTCGCCGACCCGTCACGCGATCCCGCCGATCTTATCGCCGCGGCCCAACTCACCGCCGGCAGCCGCCACCCACTGGCGCGCGCCTTGCTCGTGGCATCCGGCCCGGTGGTCGCGGCCGAAGCGGTCCGGGAGGTTCCGGGCCGCGGGATGGAGTTGGGGGAGACCAGACTGGGCAGCAGCGCCTTTGTCGGGGTCAAAAATCCGCCAGCCGCCGATGGCCCAGAGCTATGGTTCGCGCGTCCAAACCGCCGGCCAGTGCGGTTCCGCTTTGCCGAGGCACTGCGTCCGGCGGCGCGGGAAACCATCGCGACGCTCGCGCGGATGCGGATCGGCGCGAGCGTGCTGTCCGGCGACCGCAGCGCCTCGGTTTCGGCGATCGCGGGACAATGCGGCATCGCGGCCTGGCAGGGAGAATGCACCCCGGTTGATAAGTTCTTAGCCGTTGAAGCGCTGCGTCGCGGCGGCAGGCAGGTGTTGATGGTTGGCGACGGGTTGAACGATGCGCCGTCTCTGGCAGCGGCAAGCGTATCAATGTCCCCAACCTCGGCCGCCGAGCTCAGCCAGACTATTGCGGACGTCGTATTTCAGGGCAGCGGGCTTGACGCTGTGTCCGAAACCATTGCGGTGGCGCGACGGGCGGAGGCGATCATGCGTGGTAACATTGCTCTGGCAATCGGCTATAATGTGCTGATGGTGCCGCTGGCGATGGCGGGGTTGGTAACCCCTTGGCTGGCCGCGGCGGCGATGTCATCGTCGTCGTTACTGGTGCTGGGCAATTCGTGGCGGGTGCGGAAATGACAGCGATTCTGGGGCTGATCCTGCTGAGCCTGGCCCTTGGGGTATGCGCGCTGGCGGCGTTTCTTTGGTCGCTGCGCGCCGGCCAGTACGACGACATGGACGGCGCGGCGAGCCGGATTTTGTTCGACGATCAGCCCCCGAAGCGTTAGCACCGAAGCTGATTCGAGCCTATGGTGTAAAATGGCGAGATTATGTTAAGGTCTACCTAGCGTGGCGGCCCAAGCATAAATTTCATCGATCCGCCGCGGACATGAATAGAGGATAGTCTGACGTGCGACCGCCGAAAAATGACTGGAAACGTCAACCCCGCACCTCCGGTTTTGACGACGACCGCTTTTATGGCAGCGCCCCAACCCCGCCGCCGCCGCCATCCTTCGCCGGTTTCGGTGGTGGTGGCCCGGAGCTGAGTGCGACCGTAAAGTGGTTCAATCCCGAAAAAGGCTTTGGCTTTGTTGAACTCGCTGACGGCACCGGCGATGTGTTCCTGCACATCAATGCCCTGCAGTCATCGGGGCACACCACGGTGAGCCCAGGCGCGAAAATGCAGGTCCGCGTCGGCCAGGGCCAGAAAGGCCGTCAGGTCGAAATGGTGCTGACCGTCGATGAAAGCACTGCCGAAGCACCGCGTGCGCGCAGTGCGTCGCCCGGCGGTCCCGGTGGCTACGGCGCCGGCGCTCCGCGTAGCGGCGGCATGGGCGGCGGTATGGGCGGTGCACGCCCGGCACGCGCCCAGGTTGATATGTCATCTGCCGTTGACATGATGGGCACGGTGAAGTGGTACAACCCGACGAAAGGGTTCGGCTTCATCTCCCCCCAGGATGGCGGCAAGGACGTGTTCGTGCACGCAACTGCGCTCGAACGCGCCGGGCTTCAGCCATTGCAGGATGGTCAGTCCGTCCGTATGGCCGTGGTTCAGGGCGCCAAGGGCCCGGAAGTCGGCACGATCAGCCTGGGCTAAGGCTTAAAGATTGCCGGATTACCGGCGGCGCGAAAGCGCCGTCGGGTCCAGCACGGTCAGAGCCTGCCAGCCGAAATTCAGCAGCGCGGCGCTGTCTTCGGCAAGTTTTACAACTTTCTGCACCAAAGCCGGCCTGCCCATATCGGCGAGCGTCAGGGCGCGCCTGACAGTGAACGATTTCAGTCGCAAAATATCGGCGACCGGGCTTTCCACGGCGTCCTCGAACCCGCGCGGCATGCGGGAAAGTGTTTCCGACATATCGAAACTAAGTTTCCTGCCTGCCAGATCGGCGCGCAGCAAGCTCGCCCGTGCCGGGTCGACATAGATCGCCTCGCGGATCGCCTCCAGCGCTTCTTTATCGGGCAAATAAAATCCCGCTGCAAGGAAACATCCGGTGGGATCGAGATGAATGTACAAAATTCCGTCGAATTTCGCCCCACCTGCGCGGCGGAGCACCGCGCCAGAATTGGTTTTGTACGGAAGCTTGTCCTTGCTGAAGCGCACATCGCGACGAATGCGGAAAATCGCCTTGGCAGGATCGCCGGTCAGTAAGCTGCCGGTAGCGGCCAGCCCGGAAATAACGTCAGCAAGCAAAAGCCGGAACGGGGCAACGATGTCGCGTTCATGGACCGATTTATGAGCCAGAAACCAATCGCGATTATTGTTCGCTTCCAGGTCGCGGAGGAATTGGAACGCTTCGGCCTGGAAGCCAG
>JACMOQ010000083.1 GCA_014377905.1 Acetobacteraceae bacterium
AATCACAGCACCCCACTCCCAACGCTGCTAACATCTCGCCATTACTACCCAAGGAACCATCCCAATGACCACAAACATCGGCACCATCGACCGGGCAGTCCGCGCCATCGTCGGCATCGCCCTGATCAGCCTGGTCTTCGTCGGGCCGCACACGGCGTGGGGTTGGGTCGGGCTTATACCGCTCGGGACGGCGCTCGTCGGTTGGTGCCCGCCTTACGCGATCTTCGGGATCAACACCTGCGGGACCAGCAATCGGTAAGCTCGTCGGGTGAAGGTCGGGGCTGTATTCACGCCGCCACAACCGCGGTGTAACAGTCATAAAGTTTTACTGCCTCTTTATTTCCAAACAAAGAAGGCCCCTGCTCAAGCATCTTCCTTGATTTTCGAATAAGTCATCGCCGCATCCTCAAGCGACCCAAACCGAAGCGCCAGCAGATCCTTGACGTAATTCTGATTCAACCGCCACGGCGCCTTCGACCCTTGCTTGGGCATTTTGCCAATTGAACGCTGGATGTAGCCCGATGAGAAATTGACCCAGGCTTCTTCCACCACGGAAGGATCATTACGCCGCGGTGTGGCTTCGGCGTAGCCGTTCCGATCCATATGGTTGATCAGCCGGCACACATACTCGCAGGTCAGATCGCATTTCAGCGTCCAGGATGCGTTTGTGTAACCCATGACAACGGCCATGTTGGGGACATCGCTATACATCATGCCCTTATAGGTCATCGCTTTGGCAGGATCGATCAGGTTGCCGTTGACGGTGACGGTCATTTTGCCAAGCACGGCGAGGTCGAGGCCGGTTGCTGTCACCACCAGATCGGCCGGGAGTTCTTCGCCGGATTTCAGTTTGATGCCGGTTTCGGTAAAGGTTTCGATCTGATCGGTAACGACCGATGCGCGGCCGGATTTGATTGCGCGGAACAGATCGCCATCGGGCACCAGGCACATGCGCTGGTCCCATGGATTATAGCTCGGGGTAAAGTGCTTGGCGACGTCGTAATCCGGCCCTAACGCCATTTTCACCCCGCCGATAATCATGCCTTTGATTTTGGCAGGCTGGCGCTTGCAGAGTTGATAGACGTACATGCCGCGCAGCACGTTGCGCCAGCGCACGATCATGTAGGCAAGCTTTTGCGGCAGCCAACGACGCAGACGGTCGGCGACATCGTCGGATGCCGGGCGGGCCACGACATAAGTCGGCGATCGTTGTAGCATGGTGACATGTGCGGCTTGGTCTGCCATTGACGGAACCAACGTGACCGCGGTGGCGCCGCTGCCGATTACCACCACGCGCTTGCCGGCATAGTCGATAGCGTCAGTCCATTTTTGCGGGTGGACGATTTCGCCCTTAAAGCGGTCGGTGCCAGGGAAGCTCGGGGCGTAGCCGGCATCGTAATTATAATAGCCGCTGCACATCAGCAGAAAGTTGCAGGTAAATGTCAGGGTTTCGTCACCGTGCGCGATCGTCACAGTCCAGCGCGCGGTGCCGGATGACCATGATGACGCAATGACTTTGTGGTTGAAGCGGATATGGCGGTCAATGCCGAATTCGGCGGCTGTATCCTTGATGTATTTCAGGATCGACGGGCCATCGGCGATGGCTTTGGCTTCCGTCCACGGCTTGAAGCGGTAGCCGAGGGTGAACATGTCGCTGTCCGACCGCACGCCGGGGTAGCGGAACAAGTCCCAGGTGCCGCCAATGCGATCGCGGCCTTCAAGGATGGCGTACGTCTTGGCGGGGCAATTGGTTTGCAGATGATACCCGGCGCCAATCCCTGATAATCCGGCGCCGACGATCAGGACGTCGAAGTGTTCGGCCACGATGCAATCCCCTTAATTTGACCGACATAGCGCAATATGACACAAATAATGTCAATAGTATCAGCGCCGAAGGGTCTTGTGGCGCAACTTCGCCATCCCATGCCTGGCAAGCGTTTGGGGGCTAGTTGCACGTATCGCGTCAATCGGGCCGCCCAGGACAGCCTGACGTGTGATCCGATCGACCGCAAGAATTGAGGCATCATGGCAAGTTGGCAATCCATCATCCTGTGTAATCTGATGCGCTGGATCGTGAAGCGACACGCCAAGTCGCCAATCGATATTGTCGATACGCGGCGCAGACTGGGGCGCCCACGCAGGCGGGTCTTGAAAATGCCGCGTGGCGTCAGGATTTCTGCACGGCGCGAAACGGGCTTGGTCTTTGAATGCATTGACCCCATCATCGCGCGCACCGATCTGGTGGTGCTTTATTTGCACGGCGGCGGCTATTGCTTTGCATCACCACAAACCCATCGCCAGCTAACCTCGGCGATGGCCAAGCAGGCGCGCGCGCAGGTCTGGGCGTTGGATTATCGCCTCGCACCAGAAAATCCCTATCCCGCCGCGCTTGAAGATGCTGTTGCGGCCTATCGCTTTCTGGCCAAGACCTATCCTGGCAAGCGCATTCTGCTGGCCGGCGATTCGGCTGGCGGCGGACTCGCCTTGGCCACCGCCGTCGCAATCCGTGACCTTGGCCGCGGCGCGGCACTGGTTTTATTCTCGCCCTGGACCGATCTTGCCAATACCGGCGCAAGCAACGAGGCCAACGCCATGACATGCGCGATGTTCACGCCGCAGATCATGCGCGATGTCGCCGCATTGTATTGCGGCCAAACCGACACCAGCGACCCTGGCGCATCGCCGCTTTACGCCGATTTGCATGGCCTGCCGCCGATGCTGATTTTCGCCAGCAGTGACGAAATCCTGCTCGATGATTCCCGTCGGCTGGCGGACAGGGCGCGCGCACAAGGATGCAGTGTGGAGCTGCATATCGTCGCCGGCATGCCGCATGTCTGGCCGATGTTCGCCCGGGTGTTGCCGGAAGGACGGACAGCCCTGGTGCAGGTTGGCGAGTTCGTCCGGCGGGTTTGCTAATCGCGGGTCAGGATCATCGCGCCTGATGTGTGGATTTCGGCGTTCCAGCCTGGCGGCACCACGGTCGTTGCATCAAGCTGGACGATGATTGCGGGGCCGGCGAACCGATTGCCGGCGCCGAATTTGTCGCGGGCGTAAACCGGGGTGGCCATGGTTCCCGACACGAAATGGACATCGCGGGTTTCGTCCGGCGCGGGCATCGGCCCCGGTGCGAGGGTGGGCATCACCGGCGGCGGCATGCGGCCAGTGGCTTCGACGCGCAAGGTCACCAACTCAATCGGGGTGTCCATAGTGAAACCGTAAAGCGCCTGGTGGGCAGTGCGAAATGCTTCAAGCGCGGCCGGTTCCGTGCCGGTCCAGGCGACCGCAAGCTCCCCGCCCTGCCCTTCGTAGCGCATCAGGGCCACGGCTTCGAGTTGGCGATCGGCCTCCGGCACTGCCTCGGCTTCGAGCCAGGCAGTCGCGTCGCGACGCAATTGTGCCACCAGCGTGTTGGCGGCGAGCGCATCGGGTGCCCCGGCCAATGGCAGGGTGCGGTGGAATTCGGCCTTGAGGTCGGCGGCCAGCAGGCCTTCGGCGCACAGAACACCAGGCGCGGACGGGATCAGGACAGTGGTGCAGCCGAGCAGTTCCGCGAGCGCGGTTCCATGTAACGGGCCAGCGCCACCAAACGGCACCAGGGCGAAATCGCGCGGGTTGTGGCCTCGCTCGACCGACACAACCCGGATCGCGCCGACCATGTTGCTGTCGGCGATCGCCAGGATGCCACGCGCGGCGGTGTGCAAATCGAGTCCGAGCGGTTCGGCAACCTCGCGCCGGATTGCGGCCTCGGCCAGCGCGGGATCGAGCCGCATGCGGCCGCCGAGCAGCGATGGCGGCAAATGGCCGAGCACGACATGGGCATCGGTGACGGTGGCGAACTGCCCACCGGCGCCGTAACAAGCCGGGCCAGGGTCAGCGCCGGCGCTGGCTGGGCCGACCGATAATGCGCCATCGGTGATGCGCGCGATGGACCCACCACCGGCGCCAACCGTTACCATATCGACCATCGGCAGCGGCAACGGCCATTCGCCGACTTTGCCAGATTGGGTCAGGCCGATGCGGCCATCCTTGATCAGGCAGATATCGGCGCTGGTGCCGCCGATATCGACGGTGATGAGGTCGGCAATCCCCGCCGCCTCGCACACCATGCGCGCGCCGACCACGCCGGCGGCCGGGCCGGACAAAGCGGTGACGGCCGGGGCGCGGCGGATGGTTGGCACGCCAGCAACACCACCATTAGATTGCATCAGCAACAACGGCGCGGTGACCCCGGCATCTTTGAGGCGCTGTTCGAGGCGCGCGACATAGGTCGAAACCGCCGGCATCACCCCGGCGTTGAGAATTGTTGCCAGAGTGCGTTCATATTCGCGCACCACCGGCAGCACATCGACCGATGCGGTGACCGCGACGCCAGGAAGGGCCGCGCGCAGCATCGCGGTGACCCGTTCCTCGTGATCGGGATTGGCAAAGCTGTGCAGCAGGCACACGGCAACAGCTTGCACACCAAGGCGGCGGCAGGCCGCGGCGGCTTCGGCCACGCTTTCCTCGTCCAGCGCTGTGATGACGCCACCGCCCGGGCCGATGCGTTCGATGACTTCGAACACGCGGGATGCAGGAACCGGGCGGCGCGGCTTGCGCCAGGCATAAAGATTGGCGCGGCGGGGGATGTCCTGACGGCCGATATCGAGCACATGGCGGAAACCAGCTGTGGTGATCAGCGCGGTTTGTGCACCTTTGCCTTCCAGGATCAGATTGGTGGCAACGGTGGTGCCGTGCAGCACCCGGCTAACCGCGTCGGTGCTGGCGCCGGCCTGTGCCAGGGCCAGCCGCATGCCTTCCATGAAGGCGAGACTTGGATCGGATGGGATGGACGGGGTTTTCGCCCGCCAGGCTTTGCCGCTGGCAGCATCCTGCAAGGTAACATCGGTGAAAGTGCCGCCAATATCTATGGCGACCGACAGGCGCGGTTCAAACGAGTTCATCAACATAGTCCATACGGTGAAAATTGCCCGCCTTCGGGCGGTCACGGCGGTTGGCAAGCGTGGCCGGCAGGTCGAGCTCGCCATCGGAGATCACCACGCCATAGTCGCGCAGCGCCGCGGCGGGCGAGACATAGCCTTCCAGCACGTCGCGCAGCACTGCATTGGGGGACCGGTCATACGGATGGCCGCGTCCGCCACCACCGCCGGTTTCGATCCGCAATACATCGCCCTTGCGCAGTTTGTTGCCATCTGACAATGGCGCCAGCACGATTTCGCTGTTGCGGCCGGGATTGATGATGGCACGCGCGGTGCCGCCGGATTTGCCGCCGGCGGTGCCCCAGGGCGGGTTCACCACGCTATCGATCCGAATGGCGAGGACGGAGTCCTCGGCAAGGACAGTATATTCGCGGATGATGCCGCAACCGCCACGGAATTCCCCCGGCCCACCGCTGTCACGGTTGATGGCGTAGGTGTTGAGCCGCACCGGGTAGCCGAGTTCGAGGAACTCGACAGGATAATTCTCCTGCGCGACAAAATAAACCGCATCAATGCCGTCCTGATCGGCGCGCCCGCCATATCCGACGCCAAGGCCGTCCGACAGCAGGAACGGCTTGCCGTCCCACAGGCCGCGCATCAGCAGGATCACATAGGCCGAATGGGCGGCCGGCGCTTTGGTGCCGGCGACGTTGATCAGGCCGTTGAGGGCTGCCAGCACCCGCATCATGGTCATGCCGCGCATGCCCAATGGCGCGGGAAAGCGTGGCCGCAACAGCGAACCTTCGCGCAGGATGATTTCGTCGAAGGCGCGCGCGCCGCCAGCATTGACCACCTGGGATGGATCACCGCCGAGGAAATAGAGCGCGAAGGCCGTGCCCGGCACGTCCCGGTTCATCAGGTAATTGACCGGCCCAGGGGTCTGGTCATCGGTTTCGCTCGCGTCGAAGATGAAACGGTCATCGGGCGTGCGGGTCAGCGCGAAACGGATATGCACCGGGCCGGTGCCATGGCCATCGCTGTCAATGGCATCGGTGAACTTCCAGGTGCCGACCGGGAAGGTTTCGCGCAGTTTCTGCCGCACCAGGGTTTCGGTGCGGGCGAGCAACTGGCGCAGCGCGTCTTCCAGCATGTCGGCGGAGAAACGCTCGGCGATTTCGGCCATCCGACGCACCCCGAGATCGACGGATGCCATCAGCGCCCGCGTGTCGCCCTTGCAGGTCGCCGGGTAGCGCGAATTGCGAAAGAAAATATTCAGGGTGGCTTCATTGGTAATGCCGCGATCGATCAGCTTGGTCGGCGGGATGATGATGCCTTCCTGGAAGATGTCGGTGGCATCAGGCGAAATCGAGCCCGGCCGCAACCCGCCAATATCGGAAAAATGCGCCCAGCCCATTACGAAGGCGCAGCGGCGGCCTTCATGGAAAACCGGGGCGAGGAAGACCTGGTCGTTGGAATGCGACACCGCGCCGCGGCTGCCATAGCAGTCATTATACCAGTAAAGATCGCCGGGCTGGATGGTCTCGATCGGGAAATGGTCAAAGACCGGGCCACAAATATCGCCGAAAATCGGCACGTTCGATCCAACCGCCATAACGCCATCGGCATCAAACAGGGCGGTGTAGAAATCCTTCTTTTCGCGGATGAACGCCGAAATCGCGGTGCGTTCGAGCAGCGCCTCCATTTCGGCCTGGGTGGCACGAATGGCGCCGCGAATGATTTCGAGCGTGACCGGATCACAAATGGTCATGACATGGTTCCTTCAAGATGGCAGGCGACACGGCGGGTTGGCGTGATGGTCCGCAATGTTGGCGCCAGTTCAATACAGATTTTCATCGCGTGCGGGCAGCGGCCACGGAAAGCGCAACCACCGATGGCGGCGGCGTCCGACAGGCTGCCACGGATCGGCAATTGCGCGCGGTCTTGCGCCACATGCGGGACCGGTACTGCCGCGACCAACGCGCGGGTGTAGGGGTGCGCGGGGTTGGCAATCAGCTCCTTGGTTGGGCCTTCTTCCACCACCTGGCCAAGATACATCACCATGGTGCGTTCGCATACGTAACGGATCAACGCCAGATCGTGGCTGATATAGACCGCAGCGAGGCCAAGCGCATCCCGCGCTTCACGCAGCAAATTCAGGATACCGGCGCGCACGGAAACATCGAGCATCGATACCGGTTCATCCGCCACGATCAGGGTCGGCCCGGGGATTAGCGCGCGGGCCAGCACCACCCGTTGCAACTGACCGCCGGAGAGTTCATGCGGCCGACGATCAAGCCAGGCGGCCGGCGGGGTCAGGCGGACGCGGTGCAAAACCGCGTCGATGCGGTCGGCATGTTCGCGGATTGGAACACCGAAATTATTCAGCGGTTCGGCGAGCGCGCGGCGGATGGAAAAGCGCGGGTTCAACGCATCGAACGGGTTCTGGAACACCAATTGCGCCTGGGCGCGAAATTTCAGCAGCGCCGCACCGCGCAGCGTGGTGATGTCGGTGCCGTCGAAGATGATCTTACCAGCACTGGGGTCCTCCAGGCGCAGCAACATCCGCGCCGTGGTGGTCTTGCCACAGCCGCTTTCGCCGACAATGCCCAGGGCCTCGCCACGGGCGACCTCGAGGCTGACATCGGCAACGGCCGCGACGTCGCGGCCGCGGGTTCGGAAGGTTTTCTCCAAGCCGATGGCTTTGATGAGTGGGGTCATTGCGGTCCGCACCCCGTCACCGCCCCGAACATCGCTCATTTCGGCATCCAGGTCGCTGGAATGGCGGCCAAGGCGCGTAACTCAGCGGCTTCATCGATCCGCCAGCATGCGGCGTGATGATCGCCGTCCGTCACCGGCGGTTCTTCGGCACAACGCGGTTGGACGAAGGGGCAGCGGGCGGCGAAACGACATCCGGCTGGCGGATGCAGCAGGGATGGCGGGGTGCCATCGATCGGCACCAGAGTCATGTCGTCACCGTATAAATCGGGGAAGGCATGGGTCAGGCCCATGGTGTAAGGATGCAGTGGGTTCTCCAGCACGTCAGCCACCGGGCCAGACTCCACGATACGGCCGGCATACATCACCGCCACCCGGTCGCAGGCATAGGCGACGACGGCGATGTCGTGGGTCACCAGGATCATCGCGAGGCCAAGCCGGGCCTGCAAATTGCGCATCACATCCAGCACCTGGCGCTGGACGATGACATCGAGCGCGGTGACCGGTTCGTCGGCAATCACCAGGGCGGGTTCGAGCGCGAGCGCCAGGGCGATCGAGGCGCGCTGGCGCATGCCGCCGCTGAATTGATGCGGGTAGTCTGACAGGCGAATTGGATCGAGTCCGACGAGATGGAACAACTCCGATGCCCGTGCGAGCGCGTCGGCTTTGCCGAGGCCGCCGCGCTCGATCAGCACTTCCAGCATTTGCGCGCGCAGGCGCTGCACCGGATCGAGCGCATTCATCGCGGTTTGCGGAATGAACGACAGGCGCCGCCAGGCAATCGCGCGGCGGGCGGGCGCGGATAGCGCCGCGATATCGGTGCCCTCGAACATGATTTGCCCGCCGGCGATGCGGCCGGCATCGGGCAACACCCCCATTAATGCGCGGCCGAGGGTGGATTTCCCGCAGCCGCTTTCGCCGACGAGGCCAGTGATCGATCCGGCCGGCACGTCAAGGTTGACGCCATCGACCGCGCGCACCGGGCCGGCACGGGTGGCGTACGTAACGACCAGATCGCGCACCGATAGCAGGCTCATTGATCGGCCAGTTTCGGGAACAGCAGTTTTTCCGACCCGCGCGAAATCAGGAAGCCGGCCAGCACCATTGCCATCAGCGCGGCACCGGGGGGCGCAAACCAGTTCCATGCGCCGCGTGACAGGGCCTGGTTGGCGTACGCTTCCTGCAACATCACCCCCCAGGACATCATGTCGGGATCGCCAAAACCGAGGAAGCTTGCCGATGCCTCGGCCAGGATCGCCCAACCGATTGCGACCGAGCCATAAAGGGCGGCCAACGGCAAAACCTGAGGCAGGACGTGGACGAACATGATCCGCCCGGTCGAACACCCGGTCACCCGGGCCGCTTCCACCCAGGCGCGTTCACGCAACGACAGCACCTGCGACCGGATCACCCGGGCAGTGTTGGGCCATAACAGGCCGGCGACCGAAATGATCACGACCGTTGTGCCAGGGCGGGTCAATGACGCCAGCACCAGCATTGATGGCAGAAACGGCAGCCCGAGCACGATGTCGGCGAACCAGGTGATGACCCGGTCCACCCAGCCGCCGAGATAGCCCGATAACAGCCCGAGCACGGTGCCGATTGCAACGACTGCGACGGCCGCCGTCAACCCAACCGCCAACGCGGCGCGGGTGCCCCAGATCAACTGGCTCAAAACGTCGCGTCCACTTGAGGTGGTGCCGAGCCAGTGATCGGAAGACATTGGCAGATAGCGCGCCACCCGCGCGCCCACGCGCAGGATCGCCTTGGGGGGGTAGGGTGCGAGCCGATCAGCGAAAATCGCCACCAGCACAATGGTCGCATAAATTGCGCCGCCGCCCGCCGCGAACGGCTCGGCACGCAAAAACCGCAGACCGGCGCTAACGCTTCGCACCGACCGACACTCGCGGGTCCAACGCAGCATAGGCGAGATCGGCAAGGGTGTTCATCGTCACCAACGATGCCGCGATCAGAATGAACGCGCCCTGGGCGAGCGGGTAATCGGCCGATTGCACCGCTGTCACCAGCACCCGGCCGATGCCGGGCCAGGCGAACACGGTTTCAACCACGACATTGCCGCCGATGCTGGCGCCGAGCCCGAGCGCGAAGGCGGTTACCACCGGCAGCAGCGCGTTGCGGGCAGCGTGGCGCATGACCACCGACCAGCGCGACAGGCCCTTCATCTTCGCCATCACGATGAATTCGTCGTTCAGCACTTCCAGCATTGTCGCACGCATCAAAAGCAATGGCAGTCCTTGCAAATAGAGCATCAGGGTGAGCGCCGGTAAAGCCAAATGCCACCAGAAATCGCCGGACATGAAGCGTTCAGCGAAGCTGTTCATTTCGCGGCCGGGGCTGAGCGCCCCGCCGGTGGGGAACCAGCCGGTCTGAAAGGCGAGGCCCGCGAGCAGCAACATGCCGAGCCAGAATTCCGGCGCCGCACGGGTGGCGAGCGCCGCCGGAATCGACACCGCTTCCACCAGCCCGCCACGATGGAACGCCAGAAAGGCGCCTGCGACAATGCCGAACGCGTAAGCCGCCGTCAGTGAAACCAGGGTCAGCAGCACCGTGTTCGGCAACGCGTCGGCCAGCAGCACCGCCACCGGCTTGCCTTGCAGGAACGACTGGCCAAGATTGCCCTGCAGCAGGTTCCCCATATAGATGAAATACTGTTCCCAGAGCGGCTTATCCAGGCCAAAGCTTTTCATCAGGGCGGCGCGGGTTTCTTCGTTAAAGCTCGGCGACAGGAAGTTGATGGTGGGATCGCCAGGAGCGAGGCGGAACAGGATGAAGGTCAGGCTGGACACTGCCCATAAAACGAAGAGCAGATGTCCAAGCCTGCCAAGCGCGCGTCGTGCCACGCGCTATTGATACGCCGCGGTGGTTTCCTTGACGCCGACGGGGTAATGCAGCCGGCCGTTGACCAACACGTAGCCCGCGTCCTTCAGCATCTGCTTGGCCGCGGCCACCGTGCCACCCGGCACACGCTTGGCGATCCCTGGTGCTGCCCAAAAGGCCAGCGCCGGCGACACCCAGGAGTTGGACGCGACTGCTGCACCGCCATAGGCATCCGCCGCGATCGCGTCACGATCGATCGCCGCCGAAATGGCGCGGCGGAAAGCCACGTCGCCGAAAGGCTGGCGGCGTTCGTTATACGCAATGAAGCGAATGCCCATGTCGAGCGCATCGGCTATCTTGATGTTGGGGTTGGATTTCGGCAGTGCCATCAGCAGTTCCGGATCGCCGGTATAGTCGGCCAATACGTTCAGTTCGCCCGACTTCATTGCGCCCAGGCTCGCTTCGATATTCGGCGTGATGCGCATGATCCAGCGATTGATCAGCGGCTTGGCCCAATGGTCGGGGTTGGCTTCCAGCACGATCTGTTCGTTGAGCTTGACCGAAACGAACTTGAACGGGCCAGAACCGACCGGCAGTTTTTCCATGATGGTTTCGGCGGTTTCCGGCTTGTTCTTCAAATCCTCGAAGATCGGCGCCCAAATCTTGCGCGACGCGAGATTAAGCTTGGATAACGAGCTGACCAGGAACGCCGCATCCGGACGCTTCAGAGTAATCCGCAACGACATCGGGCCAATGGTTTCGACCTTGGCGATGTTGCCAACGAAGGGCTTGTACATCGGCGATTTGTCGCCATAGCCGGGCGCTTCGAGGCTGAAGATCGCATCATCGATGGTGACCGGGGTGCCATCATGCCATTTCATGCCGGCGCGCAGCGTGAGTTCCACCGTGGTGGTGGTCGGGCGGGTGACGGTTTCCGCCGCCCAGGGTTGGGGCAGACCGTCCGGGCCGATGCGCATCAGCCGATCCCAGACCAGTTCAGCCGCCCAGGAACCTTGCGCGCCGGCAATGTTGAACGGGCTGAGATTGGTCGGCGTAGCCGTCGAATTCAGAATCACGTCTTTCTGGGCGCCTTTCGGCTTGAGGCCAATCCAGGTCCAGAAATTGCGCACGCCGATACCGGCCTGCACTTTCATGGTGCTGTCATCCCAGACGGTGGCGTTGTAGGCGATCAGGTTTTTCGGGTGGACCATGAAACCATAAGGCTGGTCGCGGTTGATCAGTTCCTGCGCTTCGATGAGAACCGCTTTGCGCTTGGTGATATCAAGTTCCTCGCGCTGGGCTTGGGCGAGGCGATCATATTCGGGGTTCAGATAGCCGACGAAGTTGTAGCCATTGGCCGCGTTGGCGCCGACAAAAAGATTATAGGTCAGCTCATCGGGGTCGGAGCGTTCCGGGCGGCCGACCATCTGCCAGGTCGTGGCATCCCAGCGCTGGCGTTCGTACCAGACAATCTGGTTGAATTGCTGGCTCGGCAGGGCGCGCACCTGGACTTGCAGACCAAGCTGCTTCCAAGCTTCGGCGACCATTTCGGCGGCCTGAAACTCCTGCGGGGCGGCGGCTTGCGGCTGCGCTAGGATTACCAGCGTGCGCACCGGGTCCCCGGCTTGCTGGGCCATAGCTGGCAATGCGGATAGCGCGGTCAGGCCAACGGTCAACATCCAATGCTTCATCATCAACATTCCTTGATCCATCCAGCCTTCCATTGAACACGGGTTTCAATTTGGTTCAAGCCTAAAAGGACGCTTGCGCCGCGACTGAATCAGTGATGCGATTGGACAAGATCAGCATTGGGAATTCGACCATGGCCATAAGCGCAACCGAGCAACGCTTCCTCGACGATATCAGCCTCGACCTGCCCTGGGGGCTTGTAGAGGCATTTTCAGTCATGCCGCGCTGGCGGCCGGAAGACGTGAACCGCGGCGCCGATGCGATTGTGGAACGTCTGCGCGCGGCTGGCGTGCCGGTCGAGGTGCACGAGCCGGAGATTTATCTGTCGATCCCCTATGCGGCGTCGGTCACCGCTGGCGGCACCACTTATCGTGCCAAGCCGCCATCATCGGCAATGTCGGTGCCGGGCGGGCGCACTGGCAAGCTGATCATGCTGAAGGCCAATCCCAAGGCGCTGCGCAGCTATAATCGCGACATCAAGACCCTGTTCGGCGGCAGCATTTCGACTGTCGAGCAAGCCCGCGCGCTGGTGGCCGGCAATATCGTCGTCATGCAAGGCTTCGGCAATCCGGCGCTCACCAGCCTGATCGAGGAATGGGGTGGGGTGGGGCTGATCGCGGTCAATCCTGGCATCGACATCCATTGGGGCACTTGCACCACCATTTGGGGCAGTCCGGATTTGCAGGATATGGGCCGCAAGCCGAAAATCCCCGTAATCGCGGTCAATAATCCTGACGGCCAGAAGCTGATGGCGCTGGCGGCCTCGGGCGGGGAAGCCACCATTCGCACCGATCTGCAGGAAGGCTGGTTCAAGCAGAAAATCCCGGTGGCGACTATTCCGGGCAATATTGAGCCGGATAAATTTGTGCTGGTGCATGGCCATTACGATAGTTGGGATGTCGGCGTCGGCGATAACGCGACCGGGGACGCGACATTGCTTGAACTGTCGCGGGTATTGTGGGCCAATCGCGACGGGTTGCGACGGTCGGTGAAATTGGCCTGGTGGCCAGGGCATTCAACCGGGCGCTATGCCGGATCGACCTGGTTCACCGATGCGTTTGCGATGGACCTTGACCGCAAC
>JACMOQ010000631.1 GCA_014377905.1 Acetobacteraceae bacterium
AAGTTCCGCTCCATGCTGCAGCGCGAGGAGTTGGAGGATCGCGAGATCGGGCTCAATCTGCTCGATGTGCCGTCCAACCCGGTTGGGGAGTTGGACATTCCAGGCATGCCGCCGGGCCAGATGGTTAATCTGTCCGACATGATGAAAAACATGATGGGCGGGCGCCAGGCATCCCCGCGCAAACTCAGCGTGGCGGCGGCCCGCATGGCGTTGCAGCGCGAGGAAGCGGATAAACTGCTTGACGATGAAAAGCTGACCCGCGAAGCCGTAGCGCATACCGAGGCGAACGGAATTGTTTTCCTTGATGAAATCGACAAGATCGCCCGCAGTTCGGAAGGCGGGGTGCGCGGCGCCGATGTGTCGCGTGAGGGGGTGCAGCGCGATCTGCTGCCGTTGATTGAGGGCACGACGGTCAATACCAAGCACGGCGCGGTAAAGACCGACCATATTCTGTTCATTGCCTCGGGCGCGTTTCATCTGTCCAAGCCCAGCGATTTGCTGCCGGAATTGCAAGGCCGGCTGCCGATCCGGGTGGAGTTGCTGCCCTTGTCGCGGGAGGACATGCGGCGGATTCTGGTCGAGCCCGAGCATTCGCTGATCAAGCAATACGAAGCGCTGATCGGGACCGAAGGGCTGGATTTGTCGTTCAGCCCTGAAGCGGTCGATGCGCTGGCCGATCTGGCGACTGATATCAATGACCGGGTGGAGAATATCGGCGCGCGGCGGCTGCATACCGTGCTCGAACGGCTCCTGGAAGATATCAGCTTTTCAGCCTCCGATCGTGGCGGGGAAAGCGTGCAGGTCGATGCCGAATACGTGCGCGAACGGGTGGCGCCGCTGGCGGCGAAGGGCGATCTGAGCCGGTTTATTTTGTAGGCGCCGGGCAATGCACGTGTTAGAACATCGGTATTAACTGGAGCACCTGCGATGCACATGCTGAAAATTACCGCGATCGGCAACTCGGTGGGGGTGATCCTGCCGAAGGAAGTGCTGGCCCGTTTGCAGGTCGAAAAAGGCGATATGCTGTCGGTGGTGGAAACCCCGGACGGTGTACGGTTGACAGCCTATGACCCGACGTTCGAAACCCAGATGGAAGCGGCGCGCAAAATCATGAAAGACCGCCGTGCGGCGTTGCGCGAACTCGCGAAGTGACTGCCAAGATCGTCTGGATCACCGAGGCGGTGGTTCTGGCGATCCACGACGAACAACTCGCCCAGCATGGCGGTGCGACCGGTTTGCGTGATGGCGGATTGTTGCAATCAGCCTTGGCGCGGCCGCGGCAACGGGGTGCCTACGCCGCGCCTGACCTGGCCGAATTGGCTGGATTGCACGGGCTGGCGATCGCGCAGAACAATCCCTTCATCGATGGAAACAAACGCACTGCTTTGGTGGCGCTCGAACTATTCCTTGCGCTGAACGGCCACAGCCTTGCCGCAAGCGATGCCGATGCTGTGTTGGCGGTACTCGCGATGGCGACCGGCACGATTTCTGACGATGATTTTATCGCCTGGGCGCGCCGCCACGCCGTCGCACGGGGTTGACGCAACCGCCCCTCGCCCGCACATCCGTCCCATGACCGACCCTTTTGTCCAACCCGAAGAACCGTCCGCTGCCGCTGCCATCGCCGCCATCGGCGAGGAACTGGCGATTTTTGACGACTGGATGGAGCGCTACCACTACATCATCGAACTCGGCCGCAAATTGCCGCCTTACCCGGACGCCTGGGCAGATGACGTGCATCGCGTGCCGGGTTGCCAGAGCCGGGTCTGGATGGAGTTGGTCGAGCGGGACGGCAAATGCTATTTCGCCGGCGCGTCCGATGCTGCCATCGTCTCCGGCCTGGTGGCCATGCTGTTGCGGGTTTATTCCGGGCGGGACGCGGCCGAAATCGCAGCCACCGATCCGGTTTTTCTGAAAGATCTCGGGCTGATTGAGGCTTTGTCGACCAACCGCGGAAACGGGATTGCGGCGATGGCGCGGCGCATTCGCGGTGCCATCACGCCGCCAGCGCCTCCGCCGCAAGCAGATACGTCGGGAGCGTAGCGCTCTCGACAATCAGCTCGAACCCTTGCCGCCCGAAGCCGAACCGGCCCACGGGCAACGTGACGTCGCCATTGGTCCAGCGGGTAATTTGATCGCCGATAAATTCAGCCGGGTAACAGCCGTCTGCCAATGCCGGGTCATCCAAATAAAGTTTGCGTGATTGACCGCCGACGCGCCCAATAAGGGCAAGAAGATTAACCCCCAGGATGCGGTTATCTGCGTTCCAGCCCATCAACGCGGGTGACGTGGCGCGCGAGACCAGTTGCAGCCGCTTAGTGTCGGGCGGGATTTGAAACGCTTTTCCGTCGGCGATTTCGGGCAATGCCTCGATCCGCACGCCATCGGCGATGACATGCAGATCGGCTTCATCGCTGCAGGCATCGATCGGCAGCCGAGACATGACCGCTGCGCGGATCTTGGGCAATTCGGGCCCATCACCCTGGACTTGCGGCAGGCACATCGGTTGCACAATGGGCTGATGATCGGGAAAGGCGGCATCGAATTCGGCCGCATTGTGGAACTTCATCCGATTGCCCATTTCGGCGTAGCTTTCCGACCAGCACCCGTCAGCAACCACGCAGTCATGCGTGCCGAAATCGAGATGAAAATAGTCCACCATCGCGTCTGTCGCAGTTTGGGTGATCGAAATCCCATTGATCAGCAGTTTTGCCTGCACCAGATGGTCATCGATCAGCATGCTGTGGTCCGGTGACACGAACAGGTCCCGGCAGGGCTGGTCAGCGCCGAGCGCCCCCGCCGCGATCCGCACGGGAGCTCCACTTTGGCGCAAAAAAGCGCCATTGAAGCTTTGCCGCCCGAGGAATTTCAGCCGACGCAGCGGACCAAACCGGGTCACCAGAAGATCGCCTGGCCGTAAACTCTCAATTGGGACCTCGCCTGATGCAGTCAGGATGCGTGTACCACGTAAGAAGCAGCTGAAGGGATCGACATTGTTGTTGGCATAGCTGCCTGCGGCGAGGATAATGCCGTAAGCTTGGAAGGTCGTGCCGGTATCGGCTATCGGATAGACCATCCCGGACACGGTAATGAAACCCTGGTAGGAAAAATTGCCAAGATTTTGTTGAAATGTGCCCCCGCTATAAACATCGACGCTGATGGTATCGCCAGAGTTTAGGGTTGCATCGGCACCCGATATTTGCAGCGTGTTCACGCCATTGCTGAGATCGGGAGAATTGGTCGTGCCATCCGACGTGAGAGTCGAAGTACTGTAATTATAGTTTGAGCTGGACGTAATGTTGTTCGAGCCGGTCCAGTAGATGGTTGTCATCGAACCCTCATGAGGATTGGTCAACCGCGGCTTGGTGTCGCGGTCACAGGTGGATGT
>JACMOQ010000632.1 GCA_014377905.1 Acetobacteraceae bacterium
AATGGCGCCAGTCAGTGGCTGGCCGAAGCCCGACTGGCGTTTTCGTGGTTCCTCGGAGAAAACGATTTGTCCCTGCCGCTCGTCGATATTGACACCGGCAGTTGCCGCGACGGGCTGCACGCGGATCGCCGTAATGAAAATCGCGGCGCTGAATCTGTGCTGTCCTATTTGCTCGCCCTTGTCGATATTCGCCTCAGCGTGCGTGAAAGCTCGGCTCAATCGCTTAAGCCTGCCTTGCGGGCGCTGACTGTCTAACCCGCTTGCCCAACCGGTAAATCATTTATAGTGCCAAGTGCATCCATTCTGAAGCGTCAGCAGGTTTTCCTGCGGCCAAATCCCGGGCGATTGATCCTGTTGCCGTTCAAACCTGCCACTGAACCGCATGAATTCAACCCGACCGACATGACGCGGGCGAACCATATCGTCGATCTGGTGATGAAGATGGACAAGGTCGTCGCGCAAAAATTGCTCGATGGCGTATTGGAAGATTTTGCCGGCCGCCACCACGAACTTGCGGCGCAGTTCGAGGTACGGGCCGATGAAATGTCCAGCATAACTGGTGCCCATGAAGGCAGGTCGTCCGTACAACGTCAGTTGATCGGGGCGTATTTTCTGCGCGAATATTCTTATGAAGCCACCGCTTTGCTGAATTCGAGCATTGTCAATCATCCCGACCAGACCGATGCCCCACCGGGCGGGCTGCGGTTTTTGTTAAGTCTGCGGGCAATCGGGGAGGGCCATATTTCGTCCCTTACCTTTCGGACCGGGACCATCGCCCGCGACGGTGTGGTAACGGTTGATCCGCCCGGGCCGCTTGCTGTGCTTCCCACGGTCACTAAACGAACTGCCCTCCCCGACGGCGACGGCGACGATGTCGAAGTTGAATTCCGCACCGATATAGGCGTTGGCTCGCGGGTGATTTTCCCGGTAACGATGTCGCAGTCGAACGGGATCGAGGATGCCCGCTTCGTGGCCCTCGTTGATGGAGGGGTAACGACGTACTACGCGACCTACACCGCCTATAGCGGCCGGGCGATCCGATCAGAACTGATCGAAACCCGCGATTTCTTTAAATTTCGCATGTCGCCAATGCACGGCAACGCCACCCACAACAAGGGCATAGCCTTGTTCCCGCGCAAGCTTGGGGGCAGGTTCGCCGCGATCGGTCGGCAGGACAACGAAAACCTGTTCCTGATCTATTCCGACAATCTGCGCGAATGGAACGGTGGCGTGCCAATCCTGAAGCCGGAGTTCCCGTGGGAGTTCGTCCAGATCGGCAATTGCGGCTCGCCGATTGAACTGGACGCCGGTTGGCTGTTGCTGACCCATGGCGTTGGTCCGATGCGCAAATACTCGATCGGCGCCGTACTGCTCAGCAAAGAAGATCCCAGTATCGTGCTTGGTCGCACCAGCCTGCCATTGGTGCAGGCCGAACCGTTCGAACGCGAAGGCTATGTGCCCAACGTAGTCTATACCTGTGGCGCATTGCTGCATAACGACCTGATAATACTGCCCTATGCGGTGGCCGACACGTTCTCGAATTTCGCCACGATCGGAGTTCGCGATCTGTTACAGGCCCTGCGTCTCTGACGCGGTCGGCGTGTGGGCGGGGCAGTGCGCCAGAAACACCGATAAGTCATCCACCCAGCGCCGTGCCGTGGCTTCATTGCCACTATCGGCGGCAAATTCGATCTCGGCGCCTATGTCGGTCAATGCCGGGTAGCCAAACATCCCGCCAGCGCCGCGCAGTCCGTGCCCGAGGCTCGATATTGTTTTGAAATCCGCCGCTGCCAGCGCGGCTTGCATAATCGCCAGATTGCGCCGCGCGTTGCCGATGAACGCGTCTGCCAGTCTGTCGTTGTTCGACCCAACGCGTATTGCGCCATCCCCTTCCGCAAGCCTGTCAGGTATCAGCGCGGAATGGTGCTTGATGGCGCGCAGCAAAACCTCCTGCTTAATCGGCTTGGTCAGGTAGGCAGTACAGCCGGACGCCAGACACATCTCCCGATCGCCTTTCAGCGCCGATGCGGTGAGCGCGATGATCAACGTCGGCCGCCGCGCGTTCTGGCGTTCCCAGGCGCGGATGATCCGCGTTGCGGTCAGGCCGTCCATGACCGGCATCTGGCGATCCATCAACACCAGATCGTACGGATTGGCCTGAAACATTTCGCAGGCAATGGCGCCGTTTTCGGCAATGTCGACGATGTAGGGCGCATCTTCGAGGTAGGCCAGCGTAATGATCCGGTTATCAGGTGAATCCTCGACCAGCAGGATGCGAAGCGCACGGAGGGGAGGCTCAAATTCGGTGCCAACCGGTATGTTGGCGCGCAGATTGCCGCCCGCCCAGATTTCGAACGGCACTTCAAACGAAAACTTGCTGCCGGCACCGAGTCTGCTTTCAACCCAGATCCGCCCGTCCATCAGTTCAACCAAGCGCTTGCAGATCGTCAGCCCCAGGCCCGAGCCACCAAAGCGCCGGGTGGTCGAGGTATCGGCCTGGGTGAAGCGTTCAAACACATTCGCCAGTTTTTCGCGCGCAATGCCGATACCGCTGTCAGTAACGCTGAATAGAAGGCTGTTCGGCGTGCTGGCAGTGCTACCGATTGCCACCCGCAGCACCACAGTGCCGGTTTCGGTGAACTTTATTGCGTTGCCGACCAGGTTCAACAACACCTGGCGCAGCCGAGTCGGGTCGCCCACCAGATCGGTCAGTATGTCGGGTGCTATTTCGTAAACCAAGGTCAGGTTCTTTTCCAGCGCGCGCCCGCTAACCATTTCGGCAACTTTTTCGATCAGATCATCTAGTGCGAAACCGGTTCGCTCCAGTTCAAGCTGGGATGCCTCGACCTTGGATAGATCGAGGATGTCGTTAATCAGGTTCAGCAGGTTATCGCCGGCGCGGCGGAAAATCTGGACATACTTACCCTGCTGGTCAGACAGGGTGGTTTTCGCGAGCAGATCGGCAATGCCCATGATCGCATTCATCGGAGTGCGGATTTCATGGCTCATGCTGGCCAGAAAGTCGGACTTTGCCCGGCTCGCGCTTTCGGCGACGGCACGGGCCTGTTTCAATTCAAGTTCGAACCGCTTGCGTTCGGTTACATCCCGCGCGGCGGCAAACACCCCCTGGAGCCGGCGGTCACGGTCATAAAACGTCGTGGCGTTGTAGGACACCACAGTTTGCTTGCCATCGAGCGCGCGTGCGGTCAGTTCAAAATCAGTGACCTTCTTGTCGTTCAACACCAGCTTGATTGCCGCCTCGGCGCGTTCCGGATCGGTGAAATTGCCCTTGAATGGGGCGCCGATCAATTCGTCGCGGGTGCGCCCCGTCAAGGCTTCCATCTGTTTGTTGACATCGGTGACAATGCCCGATGGATCGGTGGTCATCAGCGCGTCGATATTCGATTCGATCAGTGACCTTGTGTAGAATTGCTGATCGCGTAGCCGCTGATCGAGCTTGTGTTGTTCGGCTTCCACAAGTTTGCGTGCGGTATTGTCGGTCCCGATCAGCAGATAGCCGATGATCAAATCTCCGGCATCGCGCAAGGCGGTGACTGACACCACAGCGGGGAACCGCGTGCCGTCCTTGCGGAAATAGGTCAGCTCATAAATATCCTCAATCCCGCGTGATGCCTTGAAGACCAGGGCTTCGAAGCCAGGGGTGATCGGGGTGCCAAATTCCTCACTAAGTTCACGCGCACGCACCACCACTTCCTGGGGATCCGATATATCGGCGGGGGTGATCTGGTTCATGACCTCGGACGCGGTATAGCCCAGCATCCGCTCGGCGCCGACGTTAAAAATCTGGATAACGCCTTTGGCATCGGTGGCGATGCAGGAAAAATTGGCGCTATCGAAAATCGCCCGCTGTAGCGCGCCAGCTTTCAACAATATCTCATCGGCTTGGGCATGCCGGGGTGTGGCTGAAACAGAAGCGCAGGCAGCGTTGGAATCGGTGATGGGGTTAATCCAGACCTGGTTAAAATAGCTATTGGGTGACACCGCGCTCAGTAAGGGCGTTGTGCATTGCCAGCAGCAGGGCACGCTCATCAAATGGCTTTTGCAAAAAAATCGCATCAGGCCGCTGCTGGCGCAACAGGGCTGGATTACCGCTCATGAAGATATGGGGAACAAATCTGGTTTGCAGGATCTCGGTCATCACCGCCACCCCGCTGCCGTCTCCCAGTTTGGCATCAACGATCATCAGGTCGGGGTGGTGAACGC
>JACMOQ010000633.1 GCA_014377905.1 Acetobacteraceae bacterium
CAGGATGCCGTCGCGGCCCCCCATCGCCTGGATGCGATCGACAAACGATCGTCCCGGCTCGCGGCTAGTCATGTAGCCGCCGATCATGCGGCAATCGAACACCGCACCGACCGGAGAGATTTCGCCCTTGGCGGCGCGCAGGCATAGCGCTGTCAGTTCCTCGGCACGGGCGAGGAAGTCGGTGTGGGGAAATTCCTTAAAGGCAACGATGAGATCGGCGTATTCAACCATCATATCCGACAGATGCGCGTGCAGATCGAGTTCAACGCCGATGATCGCGTCTGGCGCGATGGCGCTTGCATGGCGGATCAGGTCGCCTTCGCAATCATCATAGCCATACGCCACCATCGCGCCGTGCAGACCCAGCAGGATGACATCGACCGGCAGGGCGGCGCGCAACTGGTCGAGGATTTCGTCGCGCAAGGCTTCATAGGTCGCCTGTCCCACCGTGCCGGCCGGTTCGGCCCAGGTCGCGGTGCCTTCTATCAGCACGTGACCTTCGCGCGCCACGGCAAGGCGCGCGGCGATGATGGGCGCGCTACACAAGGTTGGCGTCGCGGGGTGCTGACCGGGCGGGTAATAGGTGGCCATGAAGGCGCGACGATCGGTGGGGATCGGCGCGAACGTGTTGGTTTCGGTGCCCAGGCTGGCGGCAAAAATCCGCATCTTATTATCCCCGCCAGGATGAAATCGGGTCAAGCGGGAAGATCGGCCGTGGCACACGGCGCCAGGGAAGCCCGACGACGTTGGATTGGCCGGGACCGCTGGTGTCGACGCGAATCACCTGGGAGGTGATGGATTTGAAAAACTGGAAGTTCGATGCCGTCTTCAGCACCGCCATTTTGTAGTCGGCCGGTTCGATTCCAAACGCGCGGTAAACATCGGGCACATTGCCGGCCGCCCCGGTGCGCTCGGAAATTAACAGCGTCACCGGTCCGGTTTCGAAAATCACCGTCCGCCCCTGGTCGAATTCGGGCTGCTGGAACACTGGAACTTTGACATGCCCGTCGGCGATTTTGCGCACCACGCCGGCGATGGTGAGCGGCTTGAAGAACCCGGTTGAGCTACCGCCAACCGCGAGTGTCACCGTCGCGCCCTCGCCGGCGGCGACCAGGGTGGCGACCGTCGACGCCTCGATCAGAGGCATCAGCACACGGGCTTTGATGCCAAGGCGCAAAATTGCCTCAAGGATCAGATTGCTGTCACCGGCAGTGCCGCCGAAAACCGTATCACCCGTGTCGCTCAGCACGACCACGCCGTGGTCGGCGGCGTCGGCCATGCGCACCGCGTCGTCGACCGACACCGCTTCCTTAAGCATGAAATCATCGCGCATCGACCAAGCGAGATCGGCGGATTCCGCTGCTAGTTTTTCGGCCTTGACCTTGTCGCCATTGGTGACCACCACCACCGCCCAGCCGCCTTCGGCGACATCGAGCCATGGTTGCATCGGGCACGGCGCCACGTGCAGCACTGAAGGATCGGCTTCCATGGCGCGGGCCTGATCGAACCAGATCTTCATCGGGCCGGCGGCGGTTAAATATTGTTCCTGATGAGTGATCAGACGCAGTTTCGCCATCGCCATCACCGGCTTTACCCTGTCGCGCAGGATGCGCACCAACATATCGCCGGCGAGGCGGCCGGTATCGTAGACATCATGCGGCTGGGTGCGATGGCCGAGGATGGCAGTGCTGAGATCGACCATCGCCTGGGTAACATTGGCGTGATGATCCAGCGAGACCAAGATCGGCACATCCGGGCCCAGCACCGCGCGGCAGATCGCCAGTTGCGCGCCCTCGACATCGTCCACACCCTCGGCGGAACAGGCGCCGTGCAGATGGAACACCAACGCGTCGAGACGCCCAGCGTGGCGCAGACCGGTGCCTATACGTTCCTCGAAAAACAGCCGCGATGGCGTATCGATCCGCCCGCCCGCCATCGCCCAAGCCGAAATGATCGGCACCCATTCGACCGCCATGCCGCCATCCGCCACCGCGTCGACGCAGCCGCCAACCTGGCCGGCGCCCTTCATGCGGTCGAGAATTTCCGCGCCCTGGTAGATGCCGAAAGCGGCAAAGTCGGCAAGTGTCGTGGGGAGCTTGTTGAAGTCGTTGGTTTCTTGGCCGATATGGATGATGGCTATGCGCATGAGAAAAGCCTCCAAGGTAAGCAGTTCTTTTTATGAAAAAAAAGAACCAAAAAAACTTTCTGACACTTTGTTGCCGTTGGCTCAGGACTTCACTGCAGTCCCATGCCAGCGACAACAACGTATTGAAGTTTTTTTGCCTTACTTATAATTATCCTTAGGTGCTTTGGTTTTCTTCGTAGGTTTTGCCGGCTTGGCCGACAATAATCCTTGCATGGTTTCACCCCGCGTCTTCCAGAAATTGCTCAGAATCCCAACATCCCACCCAATACAAAAATGTTTCACCCCCATGGCAAGATAAGGCGCCGCCTGATCCGGCTCGGCGATTTCGATGCGGGGATGGATGCCCTTTTTCAGCGCGGTTTCGATGGTTTTGATCTCGGCGGCGCGCACATCCTTGTGGCCGCGATTATTGGCATGACCGATCGACATGGCGTAATCTGCCGATCCAAACTGGACCATGTCGATGCCGGGGACATCAAGAATGGCGTCGAGATTTTCGACGCATTGGCGCTTTTCGACCATCAGCACCACTACCGCGTCGTCAAGGGCGGTGGTGTAAGCGGGCGAGCCAACTTCGCGGTTGGTGCCGACATCGCGGCGCATGCCAACGCCGGTGAGACCGAAGCCGCGCCGGTTGCCAGGGGTTTCCGCACGCACCGCCGCCACGGCCGCCTGGGCATCGGCCACGGTGCGCACATCGGCGAACAACACCGACTGGAACCCTGAGCCGATCGCCCGCATCGATTGGGTGGTGTATTCGCCTTGCTCGACCTTGATCATGCCGGCAATGCCGGCAAGTTCAAGCGCGCGGCCGAGATTGTCGAGGTCGTAAAGGTTGAAGGGCGCATATTCGGCGGTGAATTCAACATAGTCGTAATGGCCACCTGCGGCGCCGATGAGTTCAACGAGTGTGGGCCAGCTCGACAAGATATGGGTGCCGAGGGTGGGCAGGCCGGCATCAAGCTTCTGGCGCAAGCGGTTTGAGCGCATTTTGGAGTTCCTTGTGGCGTTTCCCCGCCAAGTGTGGCCGCACATCGACGCGAGGGCAACGTGTCTTGAGCTAGGTAAACCTCCGGCTCGGCACACCTCCGAGCAGATGGAGCCCAACGGCATCAAGATGGGTCATCCGTCCCTGCACTTGCTGGGTCACCGCATGCATGTCGCGAAACCGGCGCTCAAACGGGTTGGCATCGAAGATCGCGGTCGCCCCGGCCTCGCGCCAGCACATATCCACCACCTCCTTGGCCTGGTGGATGGCGAAGGTGGTGGCCAGCCTTATGGCGATTCTCTGGTCTAGCGTCATCCGCCCGGTTGCCGCAACGCTGTCCCAGGTTTCCGACAAGCAGGTCAGCAACCCGGCCCGGGCTGCGCGCCATTTACCCTCGGCAAGCGCGAGATCGCGCTGCACCGTGGGGGCGTCGCGCAGCGCACGGCTGCTTGCGGTGGGGGTTTTTGTCCGCGCGAGGCCGATAAACGCATCGAGCATGCCGCGTGCCACTCCAAGGCCCACGCTGGCAAACGCGGACGCATAAAGATGGGTGGTGGTGAATTGATAGAGGGTGCCGGCTTCGTGGCGTTCGGCGTCGATATCGCGGCAAACCGAATAGTCATCGGCGACGAACAGGTCGGTGACTTCATAGGTGTCGCTGCCAGTGCCGCGCAACCCGATGACCTGCCAAGCATCGGTGAACGTCGCAGCAGCGCGCGGAAACAGCATGCTGCGCTCGAGCTTGTCGCCATCCGGGCCAGGCCGGAACGATCCGTCACGTTCCTCCACCCAACAATGTCCGCCCATCCAGGTAGCGTGTTTGTTGCCACTGGCGAATTGCCAGCGTCCGGTGACGCTATAGCCGCCATCGACAACCTTGGCGATTGATCCGGGCCCCATTCCCCACGCCAACACCGCGCGCGAATCGCGCCCCCAAATTTGGTCGGCGATGTTAGGTTTGAGGTAGGCCGCGGCCATCGAACACCCCGAGCCTTGCCCAATGCACCAGGCGGTCGAGGCGTCCTCACGGGCGATTTCTATCATCATTTCGACGAAATCAGCCGGGCGGACCTCATCGCCGGCGAACCGACGCGGCAACAGACAGCGGAACAACCTTTCATCGTGAAGCGCCGTCAGTGCATCGGGCGTTAGCGCGCGGTCAGCCTCGATCCGCGCAGCATTGGCAGCCAGCACCGGGCCGAGGCGGCGGGCGCGATCGGCAGGCGTATTAAGGTCGGTCATCTTGGCGCCGGCATTCATGGCTGGGGGGCGCTCCGGTTTGGGCGAGTGTCTGGCCTTCCGCTTGGCTATGTCAATTGGCGCTGGAGCCGATGCCTCAAATCAGCTCAACCGCGTCCCCCATTGCGATCCGCCCGCCTTCGACCACCTCGGCATAGACCCCGAGATCGACATGTCCGAACCCGGCCCGCAGTTCAGCCACCGGGTCGGCGTCGCGCTCAGCCGTGATCGGATTGACCTCAGTCGCGGCACAACGCGGGATACGATGGATGACCTTCAGTCGTGCCCCACCGATCAGCAATTCGCGGCCGAGCCAGCCATGTTCGGCCCAGGCCGGGATGCCGGAAAACCAAATATTAGCGCGAAACCGGCGCTTGTGGCGGCGGGCGCCGGCCGCAGTTTCCAGGGCGGCAAGGCTCGCTTGGTTAATCAGGCTGAGCACCTTGCCGCGCATGTCGCCAAAGACGTGGCCGGGGACAAGGTGCAGGACCGGGGTGCCGCGGGCTTCATCGCCCAGGAACCTTGCCAACCAAGCGGCGATGTCGGCGCGACCGGCCAGAGACAATGCGTTGGCTTCAAGCATCGCGCCATCGGGGGCGAGCAAGGTCATCACTCCGCTGCGATCATCGAAGCTCGACCGCAAAGCGGCGATCTTGGCATTGGCCATCAAGCACATAAAATGGCGCTTCGAAATCCAGGTCGGGACGGCGGGATCGAAGGACGCATTGCCCTGCGCCAAGGCGAAGGCGCGGTCCCAGGGCAAAGCCTGCCCGCTTTCAAGCCGGACTTCCTCCAACGCCTCCGCAGTCAGGCCTTTGACGGGGTAGCGATAAATCCGGTCGATCAGCATGGCGATATCCTCTTGTCTTGATGCAGATCATTCCCCAAATCTCGTACAAAGCATAGCGTGTCAGTCGCCTTCGAGAAGGATTGGCGCGCCCGTCGCCTCACCAGGGACAGAATGACATGGATATCGAAAAATTTACCGAACGCGCCAAAGGTTTCCTGCAGGCTGCCTCCACCATTGCGATACGCGACTTCCACCAACAACTGACGCCGGAGCATCTGCTCAAGGCGCTGCTGGATGATGAGGAAGGTGCCGCGAGCGGGCTGATCAAGGCCGCTGGCGGAGATTCAATTGCCGCCCGCAGCGCCACTGAAATCGCGCTGACCAAGGTGCCGAAGGTTCAAGGCGGCGGTGCCGGAACGCCGCAGCCAACGGTGGCCCTGGTGCGTCTGCTCGATGCCGCCGAACAGGCTGCCGAGAAAGCCGGCGACCAATATGTTGCCCAGGACCGCCTGCTGATCGCGCTCGCCGCCGGCGACGGCCCGGCCGCCAACGCGTTGCGCCAG
>JACMOQ010000634.1 GCA_014377905.1 Acetobacteraceae bacterium
CGTTGGGATTGCTGACCAACGGCAGTACAATTGTAAACGGCACGACCTTGGTCAACAGGGGAGCAGTGTCCATCAGCGGGTCGGGGACAAACACGCTGAGCCCGGGTATCTACACCAGCCTGAGCATCAGCAGTTCACCAGTCGTTACGTTCCAATCTGGCCTCTATGTGATCAAGGGGCAAATGTCGATTTCCGGATCGCCCACAGTGACTGGGCTGAATGTAACCTTTGCCAATGGTTCGACGCTGTCGGTGTCCGGGTCGCCAACCGTTACGCTGTCGGCGCCAATAGCGGCCACGGCGGCGGGCGGGTCGATCGCCGGGGTGCTGTTTGCAAGCAACGTCGCCAATAGCACGAACAATCTGGCGAAGTGGACCGGGTCGGCCGCAATAACATTGAGCGGGGTGTTGTATTTCCCAGGCACGAACGTCGCCATTAGTGGCAGTCCGTCATCGAATGGCGCCAGCGGTTGCTTCGAGATCATTGCCAATATCGTTACGATATCTGGCAGCCCCAGCTTGGCCAACGCGGGGTGTCCGGCGATGGGGGTGTTGAATGTGACCAATCCTGGCGGCAATACTGTCAACGCCAAGCTTCTGCGGTAGGGGGCGGGAATGGTAATCCTCCGGAGAAAATCGGCTGGATTGGGTCGCAAGGGCACCGCGGCCCTGGAATTTGCCATCTGTGCCCCGGTTATGCTGGGGTTGTTTGCCGCCATGGTCGATGTCGGCAACTTGCTGCGCGCGCGGATTACCCTGACCGAAGCGGTATCGGCGTCCGCCCAATTCGCCGTCATGTCAGGGGCGAGTGTCACGGCGGTGAATTTGCAGAACGTCGTGATAAATGTTGCGGTGACCGCAGGTCTTGCCGCGACATCGACCGTTAATGGACCCGCGTGTTACTGCCCCAGTGCGTATCCGGTAACCTTGACCACGGCGACCTGCGGAACGACATGTCCGACGAATTCGCAATCTGCAAGCACGTATGTGGTGATAAACGGGCGCTACACCTACACCCCGATTGCGCCGCATCTCAGCAAGATCGTCGCCACCACCCTCACCGAAACCGCGACGGTGCTGCTGCAATGATCCGTGATCGGCGTGCAACCGTTGCGATGGAGGCAGCGATTGTCATTTCGCTCGCCATGACCATTTCGCTCGGAACGCTGCAATTGGGCCTGATGGGCTGGACCAAGGCCGGTTTGCAGGCAACCGCTGCCATCACCGCGCGCTGCGTCGGGATTGGGTCCAGCTCCTGCACTGGCCTTAATAATAGTGCCGCTTTCGCAGTCAGCACGTCCAAACGCTTCCTTGGCAGCGCATCGACAGCGATCACCGCCAGCAATGTGACCGTCACCACCGCCACCACCTGCGCCAGCGCGCCGGGGCACTATGTCAAGGTTGCAATTACCTCAAACCTTTGGCTCACCAAGGATCTGTGGACCAATTCAAGTTTTCTTGGCACCGTTTTGCCGAAAGTGATCACAGTGACCGCCTGTTACGTAACCGCGATTACCTAGAGCCTGATCCATGCAGGCTGGGCCAGCGGACACGATCATCATCCAATCGAAAAGGCAAATCGATCGGGCGATGATCTAAATCGCCACCCGCACCCCAAGCTCCACCACCCGATCGCTCGGGATCCGGAAAAACTCGGTCGCCGAAACCGAATTGCGCGCCAGCACCAGGAACAGCCATAGCCGCCATAGCGGCATTTGCGGCACGGTATCGGGCACCAGGGTTTCGCGCCCAAGGAAGTAGCTCGCCTGCATCGGATCGACATCGACGCCGAGTGGGCGCAATTCTGCCAGATCACGCGGCAGATTCGGGCTTTCCATGAAGCCGTAGCGCACCACCACGCGGTGGATGCCGGGCGCAAGTTCGGTCACCGCGCTGCGTTCGGCTTGCGGCACATCGGGCACGTCCTCGTTCTGCACCGTCACGAACAGCACCCGTTCGTGCAGAACCTTGTTGTGCTTAAGATTGTGCAGCAGGGCGGCCGGCACGAAATCGGGGTTGCCGGTCATGAAAATACCCATGCCAGGCACCCGCACGGTGCGCGATTGCGGCAAGCGCGCCAGGAAACTATCCAGCCGCAAACTATCCGCCCGCCAACGCGCCAGCAGCAGGTCGCGGCCGCGATGCCAACTGGTCATCATCGCCATCAGGGCGATGCCGAGCACCAGCGGCACATAACCGCCATCCGGGATTTTCAGCGCGTTAGACGCAAAAAACACCACATCAATGATCAGCAGCGCCCCAAAGACGCTAAACGTCGCCAGGCGCGACCATTGATACTGCCGGCGGAACACCACCAACGCCAAAATGGCAGTGCAGATAAATGTGCCAGTGACTGCGATGCCATAGGCGGCAGCGAGCGAGTCCGAGGTGCGGAAGCTGAACACCAGCAGCAGCACCCCGATCAGCATCGCGGTGGTGACCTGGGGCACGTAAATCTGACCTTCCTCGGTCGCACTGGTATGCTTGACGGTCATGCGCGGTAAAAACCCGAGCTGCATACACTGGCGGGTCATGGAATAGGCGCCGGAGATCACCGCCTGGCTCGCGATCACTGTGGCCGCGGTGGCCAACAGCACCATTGGTACTCGCAACATTGGCGGGCAGAGCAGGAAAAACGGGCTTTCGATCGCTGCCGGGTCGGACAGCACCAGCGCGCCCTGGCCGAAATAATTCAATACCAGCGACGGCAACACCAACCACATCCAGGCAGCTCGGATCGGTCCACGGCCAAAATGCCCCATATCAGCATAAAGCGCCTCGGCCCCGGTTACTGCCAGAACCACCGAGCCCATCGTAACAAAGGCCATCCATTTGTAATGCATAATTAAACTAATGCCGTAGGTCGGCGACAGCGCCAGCAAAACATAGGGCCGCTGCACAATTTCAGCGACGCCAAGAACGGCAATGCTGACGAACCAAAGCGCCATAATTGGTCCGAAGAACATGCCGATCCTGGCAGTGCCGCGCGACTGGGCGGCGAATAGCAGCACAATGATCACCCCGGCCAGCGGAAGCACGTACTCACTTAGACGGGGGGAGATAACGTCCATCCCCTCCAGCGCTGACAGCACCGAAATCGCCGGGGTGATAATGCCATCGCCAAAAAACAGACAGGCGCCGGCAATGCCGATCATGGCGAGAATTTTGCGTCCGCGCTCATGCGACACTCCGCGCTGGGCGAGCACCATCAGTGACAGAATGCCGCCCTCGCCGCGGTTATCGGCGCGCATAATCAGCAGCACATATTTAACGGTGACCACTAAAATCAGCGACCAGAAGATCAGCGACAGCACCCCGAGCACTTCGGCCGAAGTCACGCCGGTTTTCTTGAAATGTTCCAGGCTCGTTTTGAACGCATAAAGCGGGCTGGTGCCAATATCGCCGTAAACGACGCCGAGCGCGCCAAGAACCGCTGAAGCACGCAGGCCGGACGCACGGTTGGCAACCATGGCAGGAGAGTTCATCATGTGGCTCCGGAAACGACCAGCGCGCTCATACGCCCACGTTGGCGGGCCGGCAAGCTAATCGCGCCTGCCGAAAATCGCAGTGCCGATCCGCACATGGGTCGCACCATGGGCGATGGCAATCTCGTAATCGCCGGACATGCCCATCGACAGCACCCCCAACCCATGCCGGGCAGCGCAGGCCGCGAGCCAGGCGAAATGCGGCGCCGGATCGCCATCGGCCGGCGGAATGCACATCAAGCCTGCAAGCCGGCCGTCGAACCGGGCTTGACAGGCGGCAATGAAGGCGTCGGCGTCAGCGGTCGGGATGCCGGCCTTTTGCGCTTCGTCCCCGACATTAACCTGGACCAGCAAGTCGGGCGACCGGCCTTCACGCTGGATGGCGTCGGCAATCGCGTCGGCGAGTTTTGGCCGGTCCAGCACATCGATCATATCGGCAATGCGAACCGCGTCACGCGCCTTGTTGGTTTGCAGCCCGCCGATGATGTGCAGCCGCATGGCCGGATGGGCTGCGCGCAGGGCGGGGAATTTGGTCGCTGCTTCCTGCACCCGGTTCTCCCCGAACACCGTCTGCCCGACGGCGAGGGCGGCGATCACCGCCTCGACCGGATGGGTTTTGGACACTGCCACCAACGTTACCGCATGCGCCGCACGCCCGGCGGCACCGCAAGCGGCATCTATCCGGTCGCGCACCGCGCGCAGGCCCGCGGGAACATGGCTATAGTCGGTAGGGGCAACAGCAAGGTCGGTCATGGACGCTAGGCTTCTATGTTGGGCGCGCGCCGTCAAGGCACGACAATCCCCATCGCGCATTCCGGTGCTGTGGCTGTTCACCGATCCGCAGCGCCTGCCCGATCCCCGCGCGGCGGTCGCCGCCCTGCCGCGTGGCTTGTGCGGGGTGGTGTTCCGCCACAACGACGCCGTGCTTGGGCACGATCTAGCGCGCATCTGCCGCGCGCGTCGCAACGCGCTGGTCGTTGCCGGCAACTGGCGCCTTGCGGCAGCGCTGGGCGCTGGGGTGCATTTGCGGCGCGGAATTGGCCCTGGTCGGGGCGGGCTGGTCACCAGTTCGGCCCATAATACAGTTGAACTGCGGCAGGCGCGGCGGGCAGGCGCGGCTTTGGTGTTTTTGTCGCCGATTTTTGCCACCGCCAGCCATGTCGGGGCGGCGGGAATAGGTGTTGTGCGGTGGGCTGCGATGGCGCGCGGTGGCGCTGTCGGGGCATTGGGCGGAATTGATGGGGCGACCGCCCGCCGCCTGCCAAGGTTCTGTTCGGCGGTGGGGGCAATCGGTGCGTTAATCTGAACCCGAACTGTGCCATTTACGCCACAGTGTTTCGGAAATGCCATAAACGAGACGCGTTCACCATTGCGAATTGGCGAAACCGGCGGCAATACTCTGTCCAGGTCTGGCTGCCCCGGTAACGGGACGGGGCCTAAAGACATCAGCCGGGGAATCCGGCGATATGAGGAGAATACAATGCGTAAATCCATCTTGGCGGCTTCCACCGCCCTGACGATCGTGGGCCTGGCCGGCGCTGCCGTCGCCCAGACCACCGCCCCCGTCAATCCGCTGATCGCTGGCGCCCCTCCGGGCCTCTACGGCGTGTATGGCCCGAGCAGCGCTCCGTCGGCCACCAACATGCCGGGCACCGTGCAGGCTTATGTCCGTGGTCGTCTGTATTTTGACGCAGCGATCCTCGCCGACAGCGCCGACAATCTCAGCGGCAAATCCTCTTCCTACTCGATCGGCGCTGCCGCTCGTCTGTATTGGGGCTTCCAGGGCACCACCGCCCAGGGCCTGACCTACGGCGCCTTTATCGAAACCCGCCACAATTCCGGCGGCGCGACCGCTTCGGGCAACACCGGCGCGGCGACCTTTAAAGTTCAGCGCGCAGTCGGCTTCGTCGCCGGCAGCTGGGGCACATTCCGCTTCGGTGGCAGCGATGATCCCATCGCCCTGCTGATGACCGGCACCTTCGAAGGCATTGGCGACACGACCTGGAACGGCGACCTTGGTGGCTTGGTCCATGCCTCGACCCTCGTCAACTGGCCGTTCGCTGAAAACTCCGGCACCTACGCCAACCCAAAGTTGGTTTATCTGTCGCCGCGTTGGAATGGCTTTGACTTCGGCGTCGGCTTCACGCCGTCCTCGAATGGCGTTGGCTATCCGCAGACCGCCACCGGTGGCCTCGGCGATCCGCGCACCACGAGCGCTTCTGTCGGCACCTTCATTGCTGGCAACGGCGATCTCCGTCGCTCGCGTAACCTGGTCACCGCAGCGGCACGTTATGCCGGCGCGATGGGCCCGGTTGGCGTTGTTATTGAAGGCGGCGTTGCCACTGGCAGCACCATCAAGAATAGCGGCCTCACCGGCTTGACCACTTCGGGTGCAGCTCAGTACGGCTATCGCAACCCGCTCGCGTTTGATGCTGGCATGATGCTGACCTATGGCGGCTTCGCTGTCGGTGGTCACCTGGTGACCGGCTCGATCAACCCGAACGGCTCGAACAACCTGATGCCTGTCGCCAAGGGCAAGGGCAGCTCGACCGCATTCACGGTCGGCGCGTCTTACGTCACCGGCGCGTGGGGCTTCAGCACCTCGTTCCTCCGCAGCCTGACCCCGGGTGCGTATGCTGAAGACTTCGCCGGTCTCGGCACCTTCGGCAAGCGTAGCGAAACCGGCTACGTGGCCGCCGTATCCTACGGCTGGGCTCCGAACGCTACTCTGTCGCTGAGCTACGAATATGGTGCCCGTCGCCAGACAGGCTTCAACTTCTATAACCCCGGCAAGAGCGCCGTGGGCAACAACACCAAGGCCCAGGGTCTTATCCTGACCAACTACTTCCAGTGGTAAGCCCTTTCCGGACCGTGTCCCACGGGACACGGACTGGAAAAGTCTGATCGTTGGATCGTAAAGAAGCCGGATCGCAGTTCGCTGCGATCCGGTTTTTTTTCACGTGTAACAAGCGCCCTCACCCCTAACCTTTTCCAGAGGGAGAAGGCCGGGGTGAGGGCGCTTGGCATTACAAATGTCGCGCGAAATTGCCGCACTGTTGACATCCTGCCCCGGCCATGATGTCCAAGCCCCGCCGACCGCATCGCAGTCGGATTATTGTCCTCAGGAGATCGCTGAATGGCTGCACCCCAATCGACCGGCAAATTTGGCGTGCGCGTTGCCGCCATGCTCGGAATTGTCATGGTCGTGGCGCTCACTGGCTGCGGGAAATCGACGCAGGTGCGCGAAGACGAATATAACGACTCGCGCTTCAAAGGTGCGCTCGGCAGATACCAGGGCGACGGCTCGCTATTTAATCTGGGCACCGGCGGCAAAAGCGGCGGCCAGAACGATGGCGCCGGTACCGGAGGCGCCGGCCTCGGGGTGAACGCCTATTTGTGGCGCGGCACCCTCGACACGCTGTCTTTCATGCCGCTCACCTCGGCCGATCCGTTTGGCGGCGTGGTGATCACCGATTGGTATCAGCCGCCTTCGACGCAGGGCGAACGCTTTAAGGCCACTGCCTATATCCTTGGCCGCCAACTGCGCGCCGATGGGGTGAAAGTGTCGATATTCCGTCAGGTAAACCAGGGCGGCCAATGGGTCGATGCCGCGGTGAACCCGACAGTGGCGACCGAACTGGAAAACAAAGTGCTCGAACGGGCGCGCGAATTGCGGGGGCTGGGCGGCTCCTAAGCCCCCAAGCCATTGCCGACCTGCTGACCGTATGCCACGAGACGCGCCGCGTTTAACGATTTTGAGGGAGACCGTTTATGTCTGCAACCCAATCCGCCCCGCAGCCGGCACCGTCAGCGCCGCTGGTTATCAATATCCAGTATATCAAAGACCTGTCCTTTGAAGTTCCCGGCGCCCCGGCGATTTTCACCACCTTGCGCAATGCGCCGCGCGTCGATCTCAACCTCGACGTTCAGGCCCGCCGCATCACTGACGGCCAAGACGTGTTCGAGGTGGTGCTGTCCATCCGCGCCGACGCCGTTGACCCATCGGCCCCCACCAATGGCGCCGAACCGGTCGCCAAGGTGTTCGTGGTCGAACTCGCCTATGCCGGCGTGTTCACTTTGGCTGGCATCCCCGCCGAAACGGTTGAACCGATCCTGCTTGTTGAATGCCCACGTTTGCTGTTTCCGTTCGCCCGCAACATTCTGTCCGACGTCACCCGCGACGGCGGCTTCCCGCCAGTGCTGATGCAGCCGATCGACTTCCTGGCGCTGTGGCAATCGCGCCGCGCCGCCGACGCGCCAGTTGCAACTGCCTGATTGCGTTTACCCCAGCCAGTTCTGACGCGCGCTTAAACCGGCCGGCCCTCGATCGGGTAGGCGGGGTCGTTATAGCCCGGCGTTGATGGATGGCCCGGCACGACGAGACGATCCACCAGCGCCTCATCCGCGGCGGTCAGCTTCACGTTCAAGCTCGCGACATAGCCCTCCCACTGCGCCTCGGTGCGCGGCCCGGCTATTGTGCCGGTGACGAGTGGATTGTTGAGCACCCAGGCCATGGCGAACTGGCTCGGGGTAACTCCCCGCGCGGCAGCATGGGCAGCGATGCTGGCCGCGATGGTCAGGCTTTCCGGCCGCCATTCGGTTTCGATCATCCTTTTGTCCTGGCGTCCGGCGCGAGTGCCCTCCTGCGGCAGCATATCGGGCTGGTACTTGCCGGTCAGCACCCCGCGCGCCAGCGGGGAATAGGGAAAGACCCCCAGGCCGAAATGCGCGCAGGCCGGCAGATGCTCGACCTCGATCATCCGGTTAAGCGCGTTATAGAGCGGCTGGCTCACCACCGGGCGGTCGATCCCGGCCTCGTCGCACAGCCTGCAGAACTCGGCGATGCGCCAGGCGCGATGGTTGGACAGGCCGAAATGCCGCAGTTTGCCGGCGCGGATAAGGTCAGCGAGGCCGTGGACCACTTCCGAGATCGGGGTCGTGTGATCTTCCTTGTGCAGATAAAGCACGTCGATGGTCGCAGTGCCGAGGCGCGTCAGGCTGCGCTCGACGGCCCCGATTATGTAGCGCCGCGATAGGCCGCGTCCGTTCGGGCCAGCCTCAGTCGGGTTGGCGATCTTGGTCGCCAGCACCCACCAGTCGCGGTTGGCGGCAATCGCCCGCCCGATGATTTCCTCCGATCGCCCGCCATTATAGGCGTCGGCAGTATCGATGAAATTCACACCCTGGTCGCGGGCGCGATCGATAATCCGGCGCGATGTCGCCTCGTCCGTCGGGCCGCCGAACATCATTGCGCCAAGACATAGGGGCGAGACTTTGAGGCCGCTGCGGCCCAGATTGCGATAGTCCATGATGATCTCCTGGCGGTTACGCATCGTGGCAGCGTTCCATCTTCAGTGCGAGTCTCGCTCTCGGCAACAAACGTGATTTGGACAGCGATAATGTCGTGACGGTTGCGTCAAAGCCCCGCGATCCGCCGTTTTTGAATTTACCCGGCCGTTGGTTTGCCTAGTGTGCCGGGATGGTTGCGATCGCAGGCAAAAGGGACAGCAGATGAACCAAATCCGGGAGAGCGTTCAGTGAACGAAATGCCGACACGCGGCCTGCATGGCGGCGATGGCTGGTCGGTCGCTGATGGTTTTGGCATGCACAACGATGCCGACCGCATCGCGATGGAAGCCAGCGGTCTGTTCGACGCCGAATGGTATCACGCCACTTATCGGGACCTGGTCGGGCACGATCCAATGTCGCATTTCTGCCTGCATGGCATAAAGGAGGGCCGCCGGCCCAACCCCTATTTCGTCACCGATTGGTATTTACGCGAAAATCCCGACGTGCAACGCAGCGGGGTCAATCCGTTGCTGCATTATATTCGCTTTGGTGAGGCGGGTGGCCGGGCACCTGCCCCATTTTTTGATCTTTGCTGGTATCGAACCCTGCATCAGGCCGATCCGGGTGAGACCTTGTTGCGACACTTCCTGGAACTACGGTTCAGCGGCACGACGAGCCCGCTGCCGGAATTCGATCCAGTCTATTATCTTGCCACCTACCCCGATATCTCGGCTGCCGGCGTCGATCCGTTCGAGCATTTTTTGCTGTGGGGCTATCGCGAGGGGCGCAATCCGTCTGCAGGCTTTGATACGTGCTATTATCAGCGCCGCTACCTCGATGGCGCGACCGATGAAAATCCGCTGCTGCATTATCGGCGGGTGCGCAACGTTATCACCGTGCATCCGATGCCGTCGGAAGCCGAAACCGGCGTGTTTGCCACCCAACGCGCCAATGCCAGGCCGGGGCCGTATTTCGAGGAATTCCAGCCGCTGCCGCGCAGCGTGCGGCGCCAGGCCAAGCTGTTGGCGTACTATCTGCCGCAGTTTCATGCTATCGCCGAAAACGATGAATGGTGGGGCAAGGGCTTTACCGAATGGACCGCGATTGCCCGCGGCATGCCGCGTTTTGCCGGGCACTATCAGCCGCGCATCCCGCGCGACCTTGGGCATTACTCGCTCGATGACAGCGAAACCATGCGACGCCAGATCGCCATGGCGCGTGATGGCGGACTGTTCGGATTTGTGCATTATTTCTACTGGTTCAACGGGCGACGCCTGCTCGAACGGCCGATCGAGGTGATGATGGCCGATCCCAGTCTGGATTTCCCGTTCTGCCTGATGTGGGCGAATGAAAACTGGACCCGACGCTGGGATGGCTCCGACCAGTCGGTGCTGATGTCGCAGGACTGGCACGAAGCGGATGAACCTGCGCTGGTCGATTGCTTTGCCCGCCATTTCCGCGATCCGCGCTATATTCGTCTGGTCGGGCGGCCGGTGCTGATGGTTTATCGGCCGGCGCTGATCCCCGACACAATCGTGACCGTCGCGCGCTGGCGGCGATTGTTCCATGATCGGCACGGCGAAGATCCGATCCTGTTGATGTCGCAAAGCTTCAATGCAACCGATCCGCGTGATTTTGGCTTTGATGGCGCCATCGAATTTCCGCCGCACAAAGTGGTTGGCGGACTGGCGCTGCAGAACCCGACACTGTCCTATTTCGACCCCGAGGCCAGCGCCCAAGTCTATGCCTATGACGATGTTGTGGGGGCATCGCTCGCCGAACCGGTGCCGGCCTTTCCGCAAATCAAGACTTTGGTGCCGGGCTGGGACAATGATGCCCGCCGGCAGGGCGCCGGGCTGGTCATCCATGGCGCGACGCCGGCAAAATATGGCGCATGGCTGGGCGCACTGATTGCACGCGCGAAGGAGAACCGGTTTTTCGGCGAGGCGATCGTCGCGGTAAACGCATGGAACGAATGGGCCGAGGGCGCCTATCTCGAACCCGACGTCCATTTCGGTGCGGCCTTCCTCAACGCCACCAGCCGGGCAGTCACGACGGTGTCGGAAACCGCGCCCGGCCTTTTGCTGGTCGGCCATGATGCGTTCCCCGCAGGTGCCCAGATGCTACTCCTGCATCTGGCGCGTCAGTTGCAGCGGCGGATGGGGGTGCGGCTCGAGATTTTGTTGCTCGGCGATGGCAAATTGCGGGTGGACTATGCGGCGGTCGCGCCCACGACCGTGCTTGGTGGAGCGGTCGCCTTGGACGGCTTCCTTGCCGGGGCTGCGGCGCGCGGGGTGACCCATGCCATTGTCAATTCCACAGCCTGCGCCAGCGCTGTCGCGGGGCTGCATCTGGCGGGCATCCCCAGCATTCTGCTGGTCCATGAACTGCCGGGTATGATTGAGGCCCACGGCCTGCAACCCACGCCCGCGGCGGCCGCACGCCAGGCAACCAAGATGGTATTTGCCGCCGAGGCGGTGCGCGATGGGACGGCACGGCTGGTCGATCTCGACCCGGCCCGCAGCCTGATTGCACCACAAGGCTGCTATCGCGCCAATAGTTTTACCACCCGAGCGCGCACCAGATTGCGCACCCGCCTCGGCCTTGCGGCCGATACCAGAATGGTCCTTGGCGCCGGATATGCCGATTTGCGGAAGGGCTTCGACCTGTTTCTCCAAGTCTGGCGCGCGGCGCGGCGGCGGGACAAGCAGGTGGTGTTCTGCTGGATCGGCGATATTGACCCGCCGCTGCGGGCCCATCTTGCCGGAGAGATCGCCGCGGCAATTGCCACCGGAACCTTCCTGCTGCCCGGCCATCAAACCGATTCGGGGGACTGGTTCAGCGCGTCGGACGTCTTTGCGCTGACCTCCCGCGAAGACCCGTTCCCGAGTGTTGTGCTCGAAGCCATGACCGCCGGATTGCCGAGCCTTGCCTTTGCCGGATCGGGCGGAATTCCCAAAATGCTTGATCAGCTTGATGCCGGGCAAGTAGTGCCGATGGCCGATTGCGAGGCGATGGCGCGGCAGTTGCTGCTGCTGTTGCGCCAGCCCGGGCTGGCATCGGACCGCGGGCGCTTAGCTGCCATCGCCCGCCGGCATTTCAACTTCGATCGCTACACCGAACATTTATTGACCACCCTGATCCCCGATCTTGCCCGGGTGTCGGTTGTGGTGCCGGGCTATAACTACGCCAGTTATATGCCGGCCCGACTGGCCTCAATCTTCGCGCAAACCTCCCCGGTGGTCGAGGTGATCGTGCTCGACGATGCCTCCACCGACGCAAGTGCCGCCGTGGCCGTCCAGATCGCCGCCGATTGGGGACGTGACATCAAACTGGTGGTGAGCGCGCGCAACTCAGGTTCGGTATTCCGCCAGTGGCGCCGTGGGGCGGAAATGGCAGTGGGTGATTTTATCTGGATTGCCGAAGCCGATGACGAAGCCGACCCAAGCTTCCTCGCGACCCTGACCAGCCGCCTCGCCGCCACCCCCGACATTGACATGGTGATCTGCGACAGCCGCAGCATTGATGCCGATGGCGGGGCAATGTGGCCGAGCTACCAAGGCTATTACGCCGAGGCAGGCGCGCTGGGCCTCGGCCGCGATGCGATCATGCCGGCGCGGGAATTTGCCCGCACCTTCCTTGGGGAGCGCAATCTGATCCTGAACGCAAGCGCTGTGCTGTGGCGCAGAAGCGCGCTGCTGGCAGCCCTGGATCGGTGTCGGGCGGAATTAAATGGTCTACGTATGGCAGGAGACTGGCGGCTTTACGTCGATCTGCTGGCCCATAGCGACGGGCATGTTGCCTGGGTGGCGGCACCGTTGAACGTGCATCGACGCCATGCGGCGAGCGTTACCGGGGCTTTGGCGCGTGATCGGCAGGCAATGGAGATTGCGCTCGTGCAGGCGGCGGCGCGGGCGAGTTTGGAACTCGACGGGGCGATGCTGGCGCGGCAGGAAAGCTATTTGAAAGAAGTTTTGGTAAGTTGAGGATGGTCTTTTTCTGACCAATAAGACCTTGTTGCCGTTGGCGTGCCCCCTCATCAGGGTCCCAAGCCAACGACCACGAAGTATTGAAGTTTTTTTGCTTTACCTACCCTGGCACGGCATCCCACTTAGGCCCGGTCGCCGGATTAACAAACCGCTCATTCTTCGGCAGGGCCGCAATCGCCGCCCGGTCCGCATCATCAAGCATGAATTTCATCGCATCGAGATTGGCTTGCTGGCTTTCAGCCCGGCCGGCCTTGGGGATCGCGGCGACATTGTCCTGGGAGAGCAGCCAGTTCAGGGCCACCTGGGCCGAGGTCACGCCATGCTTGCGGGCAATTTCGCCCAACGCCGGATAGTCAGCCAGACGGCCCTGGGCCAGCGGACAATAAGCGGTCAGCGCCATGCCATGCTTGCGCAGCATCGCCAGCACCGCGGTCTGGTCGCGCAGCACATGGTATTCAACCTGGTTGCACACGATCGGCGCGCCAATAACCTCAACCGCTTCGCGCAGCATCGCGCTGGGGAAGTTGGATACGCCGATATGGCGGGCCAGACCCTGATCCTGGAATTTCACCAACTGACCGAGCGAAGCGGCGAGGTCCATTGTCGGCGACGGCCAGTGGATCAGATAAAGATCGACGTAGTCGACCCGCAGTTGCTTCAGGCTGTTATCCATCGCCGCCCGCATCCGGTCCGGCGCCAGGTTTTCGTGCCAGACCTTGGTGGTAAGATGGATGTCACCGCGCTTGATGCTGGTGTGTGCAAGCGCCTCGCCCACCGCGTCCTCGTTGCCATACATCTGCGCGGTGTCGATATGGCGATAGCCGCGGTCCAACGCGCCGAGCACGGCCGCCGTGCATTCCTCGCCCTTCATCCGCCAGGTGCCGAGGCCGAGTTTGGGCATCCGCATTCCGCGCGCTTCGATCATGTTCATGTCGGCTCCTACTTCTTCGAAAAATCCACCACAGCCGCGAACCCGGTCTCGGTCCCAATCCCCAGCAAGGTCCCGTTATCATTCCAAGCCAGTGCCGATATCGGCCCGCGCCCACTATCGGCGACCGGCAGGATGCGCGACGAACTGATATCGGCCACCACCACCATGCCATCGGCAAAGCCTGCCGCCACCACCTCGCTCAGCGGATGCACCGCGATCATGGTGCAGATGATGTCATCGCCGCCGGCGAGTTCGGTCGGCGCCTTGCCCATCGGGCCGCCACCGAAGAACGGCCACAACACGATGGAATCAGCCCCGGACGACGCCAGCCATTTGCCGTTCTTGGTGAAGCCGATTGCATTGGTTTTGCTCGGGTAGCCGGTCATCCGCATGTGCTGGGTCTCGGTCAATCGCCAGCCATGCAGCGAATTTTCCTGCATCGCCGTCACCACCGCCTCGGCTTCGGGGTGCATGGCGACCCCGGTGTGGCTGCCCTTCCATTCGAGCCGCTTGGGGTTGTCACTTTTCGACGCCACGAACCATACGCTCGCGCCGTTGTAATGCGACGCCGCCAAGCGTTTGCCCTTCAGATCAAAGGCAATCCCGGTCACCGATGATGGGTGTTCCAGCGATTTCAGCATCTTCCCATCGGCCGCGAATACATGCACGAATTTGCCCACCGTGCAGACCACCACGCCGGTTTTGCCATCCGGGGCGGCGGCGACATGCTCGACCCACTTCATCCCGTAGTTTGCCAATTCGGTGATCGCGCCATCGGCGGCGATGCGCAGGAAGCGGCCATCATCACCACCGCTGAGCCAGCCGCCCGACAGGTCGGTCGCGAGCGACAACACACCACCATCATGCGCGGCAATTTCCTGCCAGTCGGCAACCCCTTTGTGGGCAATCAGAATGCGGCCGTCACCGGTTGCAAAGGCGCAGGCGCCGTCACGATTGAAGGCGGCGGCCACGACCCAGGCGTCCAGCCCGCGCTGCACGCCGCGGGTTTGCAGGATGTTGTCGGGATTAACGGTGGCGCTCATGTGGCCTGGCAGGATTCAAAGCCGCGCCGCAGTTGCGGGCGGTTGAGGTTGCGGCCGATGAACACCAGCCGGCTGGTGCGCGGATCGCCGTCTTTCCATTTGCCGATGAAGTCACCATCGGCGATCATGTGAACAGCCTGGAAGGCGAAACGGCGATCATCGCCCTCATACGCCAAGATTCCCTTGGTGCGCAGCATATCCGCGCCTTTTTCAGCGAGCAGCGCGCCAATCCAGGCGTTGAAGCGCTCCGGATCAAGCGGCTTTTCGGCCTCGAAGCTCATCGACGCGATGTCGTCGTTATGTTCGTGCTCGTCATCGGTCAGGAAGTCCGGCGTATGCGCCAGCACCCGGTTGAGGTCGAATGCGCCCTGGTTCAGCAGTTCAGCAATCGGCACGTTGGATTTCTGCGCATGATGAATGCGGGCGAATTTGTTGATTTTGCGAACCTGCGCTTCGACCGCCACCAACTGCTCCGGCGTTACCAGATCGGTTTTGTTGAGCACGATCACGTCGGCAAAAGCGATCTGGTCGGCAGCTTCATGGCTGTCCACCAGTCGTGCCGGCAGGTTCAGCGCATCGACCACAGTGATGATGGCGTCGAGCTTGGTTTTGGCGCGCACTGTATCATCCACGAAAAACGTCTGCGCGACCGGGGCCGGATTGGCGAGGCCGGTGGTCTCGATAATGATGCCGTCGAACTTGTCGCGTCGCTTCATCAGCCCGGCAACAATGCGGATCAGGTCGCCGCGCACGGTGCAGCAAATGCAGCCGTTATTCATCTCGAAGACTTCTTCGTCGGTATCGACCACCAGGTCGTTATCGACGCCAAGTTCGCCGAACTCATTGATGATGACCGCGTATTTGCGGCCATGCTGCTCGGTGAGGATGCGGTTGAGCAAGGTGGTTTTGCCGGCGCCGAGATAGCCGGTCAGCACGGTTACGGGGACGAGGTCGGGTTCGGCCATGATGGGCTCCAGTCGCTGCTTTGCGCCCTATATAGGGGCGGTTGGTCCCCGCGACCATGCGTCCAACGTTTGTCGGCGCAGCGCCCCAAGCGCGGCCCCAACAGGACCGAGGCCGAACCGGACGGCACGACCCGGACAGGGGGCGGGATTGGCGGCGGCCTGCACCAAAGCCGCGACCACGCCTTCGATATTTTCCGCGTCGATGGCAATCCCGGCATCACCCACGACTTCCGCCAGGCCGCCATTGGGCGCGTAAAGCAACGTCGCCCCGCAAGCCAAAGCCTCCAGCGCAGTCAAGCCAAACGGTTCCGGCCAACGGCTTGGGACCACGACGATCGCGGCGCGTGCCATCGCCGCCAGCACATCCGCGTGCGGACGATAGCCAAGCATGGCAATGCCGGCGGCCTCGGCGACGGTGCGCAAACCGCGCAGGAACGGCGTATCCGGACTGTCAGCGCGGAACCGGTCGGCGCCGATCATCTCCGCGCGCCAACCTGGCAGCATGGGCAAGGCGCGGGCACAGGCGGCGACAAAACGATCCGCACCTTTATCGGCAACCACCCGGCCGGCGAACAGGATTACCCTGTCGCGCTCGGCTGGGGAGGCGGGAATGGCGGCCAGATTCAAGCAGTTGGGCAACACCACGATCTTGCCGCTCGGCGGCATGCGGCCAGCGATGTAGGCCGAAACCGGGATGATCCGGGCCAGCCTGTCGATCATGCGCTGGCGCTCGGCCCCGGTTCGCGCGCCGCGCATCCCCTGCGGGTCGTTGTGCAGGAACAGTGCCACCGGGATCGTCGGAAATCGCCCGGCAAGAAACAGCGCCACGTCCGGCCGGTTATGCACCTCGATCAGATTGGGCCGCATCGCGCGCAGCGCCCGTGCGATGCCGCCGGCGTAGCGGCGCGTGGCGTTGCCGGGAAACCAGCTTGGGCGCACCGGACAGAAATCGACCTCGGGGAACGGGCGCGCCTGTGGCAGGCCAAACACCACCGATCCAAATTCCGGACAGGCTTGAACATGGCGGCGCACCAGCAGTCCAACAGCGCCAACGGCCTCGGCGGCAAAGCCTTCGCGCGGTGGCAGGATGATGGCAACGGTGGGAGCGGCGTTCACGTGTCGGCCTTATCTGGTTCGCCCGCCACTTTACGTTATTGCGAGCCCTTGCGAAGCAATCCTTACCAACCGCATAATTCCGTTGTGACCATGAATTGCATCGCTTGGGCTCGCGATGACGGGTTGGGGCGTATCGGGATGTCTGAATTAGTGCCTGCGTTTCGTATCCTGTTCTTCGCAATTCTGTTCGCCACCGCTGCCGGTTTGTTGGCGCTGATGGTCAACGTCCTGGCACCGGGCGGCTGGACCATCATCAAAGCGCTGATTCTGATCTGCTTCGTCGGCGTGGTTCCGTGGCTCGGCATTTGTGTTGGCAACGCGGCGCTGGGATTTGCCGTCCTGATGCTGGCCCGCAACCCGCCACGCGCCCTCCTGCACGGTGTTGGTGACATCGAAACCGGCGCGATCACCGGCAAAATCGCTCTCGCGGTCACCATCCGTAACGAGCCGATGGCGATCGTTCTGCCGCCCCTCCGGGCGTTGCTTGCGGCCCTTGATGCGACCGGCCACGGCGCGCATTTCGCCGTCTTCATCCTGTCCGACAGCCGCGACGACACCTCCGAAGCAGCCGCCATCCAGACATGGCCCGACCCGCGCATCCACTATCGCCGCCGCACGGCGAATACCGGCTTCAAGGCTGGCAATGTGATGGATTTCCTCGACCGTCACGCCGATGCCTTCCCGCTGACCGTCGTACTCGATGCCGACTCGGTGATGACCGCAGATGCCGTTCTGCGCCTGGTGCGCATTATGCAGACCGATCCGGCGATGGGGATTGTCCAGCACCTCACCGTCGGCCTGCCCGCGCGTTCGGCGTTCCCGCGTTTGTTCCAATTCGGTATGCGCGCGGGCATGCGGACTTGGACAACCGGACAGGCGCTGTGGCAGGGCGCGGATGGGCCGTATTGGGGCCATAACGCCATCCTGCGCAGCGCCGCATTCCGCGACCATTGCAAGCTCGAACCGCTCCCCGATGGCCGCGCGATTTTGTCGCACGATCAGGTCGAAGCCGCACGGATGCGCCATGCCGGCTACAAAGTGTGTGTCTGGGCCGCGGAGGATGGCTCGTTCGAAGCCAACCCACCGGCCTTGCCTGAGTTTCTGCACCGCGATAGCCGCTGGCTCGCTGGCAATTTGCAGTATTGGCATTTGCTGCGCCTGCCAGGCTTCACCGCAATGGGGCGCTGGCAGTTGGTGCAGGCGATGCTGCTCTTCGCTGGGGCGCCGCTTTATGCGGCGATCCTGCTGCTCGCTGCCCTGTCGGCCGCCACCGGAGGGGGGGACGCCACCCCCCGCAGCGCGTTGCTGGCGCTGACCATCGCATGGCCGTTGGCAA
>JACMOQ010000635.1 GCA_014377905.1 Acetobacteraceae bacterium
CTGTTCCAGACCATCGTTTTGATCGAAGGCTTGGTGGCGCTCGGGATAGCGATGCTCGGGGGTTCCCAGGCCGAAGTTGCATTCGCCTATTTCGCGGCCAGGTTGGTGGGCTCGGGCGTGCTGTCATACACATTGCGGCGCAAGGCACCGTGGCTCAGCCAGGCCGCATTGCAGATCGACCGCAAGGAGGTGTCCGCGCTATTCCGGCCCGCACTCGCCGCGCTGGTCTTGCCCGGGGCCCAGGCGCTGACAATCCAGGGTTCGGTAATGGTCATTGGCGCGGTGGGCGGACCCGCCGCGATCCCGGCGTTTTCGGTAGTGCGGACGCTCAGCCGGACTGCGCTACAGTTTGCGTTCCGGTTCAATATCGCCTCGATGCCGCGCTATACCGTATTCATCGCGCACAAAAATGAAGTCCGGGCGGGCCAGCTGGTGGTGCTCAACCTGGCGATCATGGCGGCGATGGTTGTACCCGCGGCGTTGATTCTGTTGCTGCTCGGCCAGCCATTCATTCACGCATGGGCCGGCGGGCTGGTCCAGCCAAGCACGGCGTTGCTCGGCGCGATGGTTGCGGCAATGCTGGCCAACGGCGCGTGGGGTCCGCTATCCAACCTGCTGCTGGCGATCAACCGCCATGCCAGCTTCACCTATTTCTACCTGGGCGCGGCATTCGTTAGCCTGGCTGCAGGGGGCTTGCTGGTCCAGCGGATGGGCGCGCTGGGCATGGCCTGGGCCATGCTTGCGCTGGAACTGGCGATGATCTTGCAGGTCTGGATAGCAGCATGGCGACAAGGCATCGTCAGCGGGGAAAAGCTTCGCGCGGGCCTGCAAACACTGATTGCAGAGTTGCGCCACCGGCGAACTTCTCTAGATGATCCAGACACATGAAAGCAGTAATCCTGTGCGGCGGGCAAGGCACCCGCATCCGCGATGTCGCCGACGACATTCCCAAACCGATGATCCGGATCGGCGACCGCCCGATCTTGTGGCACATCATGCGCACATACGGCGCTGCCGGGATCAACGATTTCGTGTTGTGCCTGGGTTACAAGAGCTGGGCGATCAAGGAATATTTCCTCAACCTGCGCGCGCAGCTGGCTGACCTGACCATCTCCCCGGGCCGCCCCGGCGAGGTCGATTACGGCACGGCCGAATTTACCGAAGCCGCCTGGCAGATCGTGCTCGCCGAAACCGGGCTCGCCTCGCAAACCGGGGCGCGGCTGTGGAACGTGCGCGACCGGCTGAGGGGGGAAGAACTGTTCTGCCTGACTTACGGCGACGGCGTGGCAGATATCGACGTGGCTGAAGTGGTCGCGTTCCACCGCAGCCACGGCAAGGCCGCGACCGTAACCGGGGTGCACCCGCCGGGCCGGTTCGGAGTAATGACCGTCGCAGGCGCGCAAGTAACCAGCTTTTCCGAAAAGCCGCAGGCCGGCGAAGGGCTGATCAATGGCGGCTATTTCGTGTTTTCGCCCAAAGTGTTCGAGTTTCTCGACAACGATCCGGGCCTGATCCTCGAGCAACAGCCGTTGATGCGGCTGGCCGAAGCGGGCGAGCTGATGCTGTTCGAGCATCACGGCTTCTGGCAGCCGATGGACACTTACCGCGAGTGGAAGTTGCTGGGCGATCTGTGGGATGGCGGCAACGCCCCGTGGAAGCGCTGAGCGATGTTTTCTGACGCCTATCGCGGC
>JACMOQ010000636.1 GCA_014377905.1 Acetobacteraceae bacterium
AATCGCTGCCGTCCATTCGACGTTGCCGCTGCCTGATGCAAGCGGCAGATTGAGCGTGGTGCCCGCCCCGGCGCCTTCCCCAATTTCGTCTGCGTAGCCCGCGTACCAGGGATAGGCGACCAACGGGTCTTCATGCACCGAACAAAAAAATACGCTGTCGTCGCGGTAAAAAATCCCCTGCGTGCCGTTGCCGTGATGCACGTCAATATCAAGGATTGCCGGCTTGCGTCCGGCATTTTGCAAATAGCGCGCCGCGATGGCGGCGTTGTTGAGGTAACAAAATCCGCCCGCCAAATCGGCATAGGCGTGATGCCCGGATGGCCGGCACAGCGCATAAGCCTCAGCCGCTCCGGCCAACACCCGCACTGCCGCTTCAACCGCGGCATGGGCCGAGCCCACCGATGCTGCCCAGGTTCCCGCAACAATCGGCGATGACGCGCCGGTTAGATAATACCCGGCCTGGCCCAAGACATCGCTTGGCTTGCGGTTCATCTGCCGCACCGCATAGGCCCAGGCGCGCAAGATCGGCCCTGCCTGGGGATTTTCACTGAAGCGATCGAAAGCCGTGCGCAGAAAGGCGAGATAACCGCCATCGTGCACCGCGGCAATCGGTGCAATACCGTGATCGGGGGCGGAAACCACTGAATGGCCAAGCTGGTTGATGGTCGCCAGCAGCGTTTCGAAACGGGCCGTCACGTCCAGATAGGGATGTCCGTTTGGCATCGGGCCGATTGCATCCGGGTTATGCAGAGCCTGCATCGGGTTGATGATAGTAATCATGGCGCGGCCCTTCTGACGTCTTTTTTTTCGGCGACAAGCGCCAGCAATCGGTTAGACTTGCATCCAATGGGCGCGTCTGGCCAGTCCGGACCCCAGGGAGAGAAACACATGGCTGTCGAATGGGATCGTGTTCCCGCCATCGTCCGCTTCGCCGATACCGCAAAATTCGCTGAAACCTATGGTTTTGCCGCGTCGTCCGGCCAGATAGCGCTCGAAGGCCAATACATGCTGCCGCGCAACAGCCCGTCGAAGACTCTTTATATCTTCATGCACCCGGCCGGCACCCTGCAGCTTTTGCCCATGCCGATGACCGTTGCCGCCAGCGGCCTGCATGTGCTGTGCGCCGCGAGCCGCTATCCCAAGAATGACAGCGCGTTGATCATGGAAAAAGTCGCAATCGACATGGGCGCCTGGGTCCGTGACGGCCGCGCCCGCGGCTACGAGAAAATAATACTGGTCGGATGGTCCGGCGGCGGCGCGCTGTCGCTGTTTTACCAGGCCCAGGCGGAAAGCCCGACCATCCGCATCACCCCCGCTGGCGATCCCGCCGATCTGGTCGAGGCCGGGCTGATCCCGGCCGACGGGGTGATCTTCATCGCCGCCCATTTGTCGCGCGCCGAAACCTTGACCGAATGGCTCGACCCATCGGTCATTGACGAGGCCGACCCAGACCGCCGCGACCCTGATCTGGACATTTACGCGCCCGACACGAAATTCCTGCCGCCTTATGATCTGGATTTTGTTGCCCGTTTTCGTGCCGGTCAGATCGCCCGCTCCCGTCGCATCACCGCGTGGTGCGATAACATGCTCGGCCGGCTGAAAGCCCCGGAGGTGGAACGCGCTTTCGTCGTTCACCGCACCATGTGCGACGTGCGCTGGCTCGACAAGACCATCGATCCCAATGGCCGCCCCGAAGGCCGCTGCTATCTCGGCGATCCACGCAGCGCCAATGTCGCGCCGGCCGGCCTTGCCCGCTACACCTCGCTGCGGTCGTGGCTGTCGCAATGGAGCTACGAACGGTCGCAGGCCAAAGGTCCGGCCAACCCGGCGCTGATCCGGCACACCCCGGTGCTGCAAATCGAAAACGGGGCTGATGATGCCGTTCCGGCATCGCATAACCCGACGATTCGCGCCGCACTCGCCACCTACGATAAGGAATTTGTCCACATCAAGGGCGCCTCGCACTACTATATGGGTCAGCCCGAGCGCATGGCCGAATGCCTCGCGGCACTTCGTGACTGGAGCGTCCGCAAAAACCTGCTTGCCGCCTGAACACATCTGGGAGACTGAAAATGTTGCTACAAAAACTTCACCACGCCGCCTATCGCTGCAGCAACGCGGCCGAGACCGTCAATTTTTACACCAAGTATCTCGGCCTCGAACTGGTCCACGCGCTGACCGCGGAGAAACTGCCGTCATCGGGGGTTTACGCGCCCCACATCCATATTTTCTTCGCGCTCGCCGATGGCAGTTTCATCGCCTTCTTCGAAGTGCCACTTGCCAAACCAATGCAGGACGATACCACCGGTGCCGCCTGGGCGCAGCACCTCGCGCTCGAAGTCGCCGACATGCCCGCAATGATGGCCTCGGTCGAGCGGATGCGGGCGGACGGCGTCGCTGTGGTCGGGCCGGTCAATCACGGGTTTTGCCAGTCAGTCTATTTCGGCGATCCATCCGGGCATCGGCTGGAAATGACGGTGCGCACCGAGGACGCAGAGGATAATGCCAAGCATTATCGCGAAGCCGCCGGGATCGTGGCAGGCTGGTCGGCACGGGCGAAGACCGAGGGATGGGCGAGCGGGAAGGTCGCCTGAAGCGAGGAAGCGCGTTGTTTTTGTAAACAAAAAGAACCAAAAAACTTTTTAATACTTTGGTGCCGCTGGCGTGGGAGCGCGGAGGGTGGCACGCGGAAAGCAACAAATTAGGAAGTTTTTTTGCTCCTTTTTTTTAAAAAAAGGAGTGCGTGGAGAAGCTAGGCAGTTACCGCCGAAGCTCCTTACGTCACTTCAGGGCTTCCAAAATCGAAACATAATTCGCAACCGCAGCCCCACCCATATTGAACACCCCTGCCCGCTCCGCACGCGGCAATTGCATTTCACCGGCCTGCCCGGTGAGCTGCATTGCCGCGATCACGTGCATTGATACCCCGGTCGCACCGATCGGGTGACCTTTGGCTTTCAGGCCACCAGACGGATTGATCGGCAAGCGGCCATCCTTGTGGGTCCAGCCGTCCAACACCGCGCGCGCGCCTTGCCCGGGCGCGGTCAAGCCCATAGCCTCGTATTCCAGCAGCTCGGCAATCGTGAAGCAGTCATGGCTTTCGACGAAGGACAGATCTTCAAGGCCCATCTCCGCCTGCGCCAGCGCACGCTGCCATGCAACCGCGGCGCCTTCAAACGTCGTCGGGTCACGACGCGAAATCGGCAGGAAATCATTCACCTGAACGGCCGCGCGAAAACGAACCGCTTTACCGAGCGCGCGGGCAGTGTCTTCATCGGCCAGGATCATGGCAGCCGCACCATCAGACACCAGCGAGCAATCAGTGCGCTTCAACGGCGGCGCAACATAGGGGTTCTTGTCGCTGAGCGTGCGACAGAAATCATAGCCCAAATCTTTGCGCATCTGGGCATAGGGGTTGGACACGCCGTTCTTGTGGTTTTTGGCCGCAATGGCCGCCAGCGCATCCGATTGATCGCCGTATTTTTGGAAATAGCGCTCAGCGATGCGTCCGAAAACCCCAGCAAAACCGGCCGGGATATCGCCTTCCTCGCGCCGATAGCTCGCCGACAGGAGAATATCGCCGACCTGGGCACCTGGCGTTGCGGTCATTTTTTCGGCGCCGATGACCAATGCAAAACGGCCCCGCCCGGCGGCGATGAAATCGCGCGCACCATGAACCGCGGCCGATCCCGATGCGCAGGCATTCTCGTAACGGGTCGCGCGGGTAAAGCGCAGTTCGGGCACGGATTGCAGCACCATCGAGGACGGAAAATCCTGCTTGGAAAAGCCGTTATTGAATAAC
>JACMOQ010000637.1 GCA_014377905.1 Acetobacteraceae bacterium
CTGGTGATCGACGATGCTCCGGGTTCAATCGCGGTGGTCGTGGGCTAAATCGCAGGCAATGGCCACCAGCCGCGATGCCGGGTTGGCCAGTTCCCCCACAATGTCGAAATGGTGGCGCCCGGCGCAGGTTTCCCAGTTGCCCCCCCAGGCCGCGGCCAACTCCCGCGATTGGCGGGCGTATTCAACGCCCTCATCCGCGCCCCCCACCGCGTGCATGGGCCGATGCGGCGATGGCATGAACATTGGCGACAGGCTGCGCGCGACAGTCGCGTTCATTCCCAATGCGTCATTAACATGGGTCTGGCAGAGTGGCGGCAGATCGAACAGCCCGCTGATCGGCAGCGCGGCATACACCAGATCGGCCGGCAATCCCTGCGCCGCCCAATCCCGCGCCAGCAGCATCGCTGCCAGATGCCCGCCGGCCGAATGCCCGATTGCCAGCATTTTCCGCCCGTGCCGCCCATACAAAGCCGGCGCCACCGCCAGCAGGTTTTCCACCACCACCGGCATGGTTACGGTCGGGCACTGGTCATAGGACGGCATGGCGACGGCGATGCCGTGGGTGACCAATCCACCCGCGAGGTGGCTCCACGCCGCGCGATCGCTATGTTGCCAGTAGCCGCCATGGACGAAAATCGCGATGGGGGCTGTGCGACCGGCATCGGGCCAGAACAGATCGAATTTCTGCCGTGCCGACGGGCCATAAGCCACCCCGTAATCGGCAAATGCGTGCCGCAACCGAAACTCCGCCGCCAGCCCGGGCAATGCCGCAAGCATCGCGTCCGACCCCGCCACTTTGGCGCTATTGTCGTATTCGGATTGCAAAAACGGATCGATCATTCACGTTGCCCCTCGGCGTTCACCCACCGATCCTATAGGCAGATTTCCCACCGACAAAAATGACGTGCGAAGCGCGCGATTGTACGGGATGAATGGTGCATGCGCGTCCCGAATTTTATCAGCCCACCGGTGCCACTCCCTGGAATCATTGCAGCCGCGCTGGCAGTGGTGTTCGCCTGCGCAAGCGTGGTGCTCACCGCGTCGCTCAGCCTGGCGGGTGCATCCGCCGCCGCACTTGCCGCAATCTGCGGCGCGTTTGCCTGGCGTCAGGCAACCCGCACCCTGCGCGAAGCGCGGGCATCGTTCCGCGCCTTTGGCCGCACAATTCCCGGCGTTATCTGCGGCGCCACCCGTGCCGACGATGGCACTTTGTTGCTGACCCAGTTTTCCGCCCCGCCGCGCCGGACCTTGCCACCCGGCACCAAGTTCGAGGTGATGCTGGGGCTGATCCATCCCGATGATCGCCAGCTGATGCGCGCGGGCTTTACCGCGGCCGAAGCCATCATCGGCCAGCGCGCCGTGGGACCAACCGTGTTGATTGTGCGATCGCGGCTGCCGGCGGACCCGGATGACTGGATCCCGTGGGAAGACAGCGATAGTACCGAATTCCGCTGGCTGCGGGTCGCCGTGCGTGGACGGCGCAACCTGGTGGGCGCATCCATCGTCGAAGGGGTGGCACTCGATGTCACCGACCTGATGGAAGCGCGCGAACTGGCCGAACGGGCAGCACGGTTGGAGGCCGAGAACCGCCTGCTCGCCGAACATCGCGCCACCGAAGCCGACCGTATGGCGGACCGGAAGTCTGAAATCCTGTCAATGATGGCCCATGAAATCCGCACCCCGCTTACCGGAGTGATCGGGTTCGCCGAGATTTTATGCGCAACGACCGATCTGCCGGAAGAAGCGCTCAAACATGCCCAGATCGTGCACAGCACCGGCAGCGTGCTGCTGAGCGTGGTGAATGACATTCTCGACCTCGCCAAGCTCGAAGCCGGCAAGGTCAGTATTGAACGGCTCGCGTTCCGCCCGGAAGATATGCTCCAGCAGGCGCTGGCGCTGGCTGGCGCGATGGGGGCCGAACACGGCCTGGCGCTGCGGTTGGATGTTTCCCCGGACTTGCCGCCGTGGATTTATGGCGATCCGTTGCGGCTGCGTCAGGTGATCGGCAATCTGCTGGGCAACGCGGTGAAATTCACCGACCGTGGCGCGGTGGTGCTGCGCGCCTGGCCCACCCAGGATGCCGTGCCGCGGTTGCGTGTCGAAATTGAAGACAGCGGGATCGGGATCGCGCCCGACGTCGTGGACCGGCTGTTCACCATGTTTGAGCAGGCTGATATCGGCACCACCCGGCGCTATGGCGGCACCGGGCTTGGCCTTGCGCTGTGCCGCCGCCTCGTTGAGGCGATGGGCGGACAGATCGGGGTCCAGAGCACGCCGGGCGTCGGCAGCGTGTTCTGGTTCGAAGTTGGGTTGTTGGCCGCGCCTCCGCCAGAGCGCGAGACCGATAAGCCATTGCCAGCCAAGCCCCCCCGACCGCTGCGGATTCTGGTCGTCGACGACATCGCCACCAACCGCGAATTGCTGCGCACCATGCTGACCCGCATGGGCCATACGCCAACCCTCGCCGAAAGTGGCGTCGATGCCATTGCTGCCATCCAGCGGGAGGCGTTCGACGTGGTGCTTATGGATATCAACATGCCCGACATGGATGGGCTGGAAGCCACCAGCCGCATCCGCGCCATGGGCGGGCTGATTGCCGCTACGCCAATTTTCGCGCTAACCGCCGGCGCGACCGCCGCCGACCGGGCGCGGAGCGAGGCCGCCGGCATGAACGCCCATGTCACCAAACCGGTCAGCCGCGCCCAGCTTGCCACCGTGCTGGAACCGCTGCTGGGATAGGAAGGCGATGTCGAGCGCCGCCTCGCCTACTTTGTCGCAACACCCCGCACCAGCTTGCCCGGCAACGCCCCGGTCGCCGCGCCGTCACGGTAGGTCACGGTGCCGGATTTGATCGTGGCCTTGTAGCCGCGCGCGGTTTGCATCAGCCGGCGTCCACCCGCCGGCAGGTCAAAGCGCATGGTGGGGAAGTTGAGCCCGAGCTTGGCAAAATCGATGATGTTGACATCGGCTTTCTTGCCCGGCGCCAATGTGCCGCGATCATCCAGCCCAACCGCACCGGCGGTGTCCGAAGTCTGCCGGCGCACCAGTTCCTCAATCGGGAACGGGTTTTCAGCCACGTCGCGGCCCCAATAGGCCAGCAGAAAGGTCGGGTAGGACCCGTCCGAGATAAACCCGACATGGGCGCCGCCGTCAGACAAGCCGACGATGGCGTTCTTGTGGCCCATCATCGCGCGTGACGCATCAAGGGTGTAGTCGGCATAGTTGACCAGCGGGGCGAAAATGAAGGCGCGGCCGTCGTCTTCGAGCAGCATATCGTAGGCAACTTCTTCCGGGGTGCGGTTGCTCGCGGCCGCGATCGCGGTGATCGAGGCGCTTTCCGGCGGCGCGTAATTCGGCGGATCGGTGAAGCCGAACATGCGGGCAAACGACAGGCGCGGCAGCAGCGGGAAGTTGCTGCCGACGAAGCGGTCTTCGGACAGAAGCTGCGCGCGGAAGCCAGGATCGCGCATGATCGCAACCCGTTCGGCGAGCGATTTGGCGGCGATGGTTTTATAGCTCGGGGTGCCGGCGAACGGGTTCTGGCTGCCTTCCAACCCGAGCAGGATGCCAATCGAGCGCGGCGGGAACACCGGGCGGATTTTCAGCCCATCCGCGGCAGCCTGGTCGGCGAGGTCCATCAGAATATGCCACGCCTCGGGCCGGTCATGGCGCTGGCCCATCGAAAACACCAGTGGCCGGCCAGATGCCTCGACCAGCCGGCGGACCATGGCGAATTCGGTCTGCGCATCCGGCATATTCCAGTCCGAAACGATTTCAAGCTGCCCGCTGCCGGCATCCCGCAGGCCGAGCGCGATGCCCAACAACTCGTCTTCCTGCGCCCGCAGCGTCGGCGTCGGGTCGCCCGCCAGGGTTTTGTGGCTGATGGTGCGCGAGGTGGTGAACCCGAAGGCCCCGGCGCGCATGGCCTGTTCGGCAAGCGCCCGCATTTCGGCGATATCAGCCTGATTGGCGGGTTCCAAGCGCAAGGCACGTTCGCCCATCACGTAAACCCGCAACGCGGCGTGCGGCAGTTGCGCGCAGATATCGATGTCACGCGGACGGCGTTCGAGCGCATCGAGGTAATCGCCGAAGCTTTCCCAGTTGAAGTCGAGCCCTTCATGCAACGCCGGCGCGGGGATGTCTTCGACGCCCTCCATGAGCTGGATAAGCTTGTCGTGATCGCCGGCGCGCACAGGCGCAAAGCCAACTCCGCAATTACCCATGACGGCAGTGGTCACGCCATGCAGCGACGATGGCGCCAGCTGGCTGTCCCAGATTGCCTGGCCATCGTAATGGGTATGAATATCGACAAAGCCGGGGGTGACGAGGTGGCCTTTGGCGTCGATTTCCTCCGCCCCGCTGCCGGCGATTTTGCCGATCGCGGCGATCAATCCGTCCTTGATCGCCAGATCGCCGTCATAGCCGGCGGCACCTGTGCCATCGATGATGCGTCCGTTGCGGATAACGATGTCGTAATCGGCCATGATGCCCCCCGGTCTACATACTCTAATTCAAGCCTAGGGCGTTTATGCCGACACGACCAGTGCCTTACCGCATGATCGCCTGATGCGCCGCCAAGGTTGCGATATCCAGTATCTGGCTCACCGAACTATCCATTTTCACCAGTTGCACTGCATGGGCCAGCCCGATCACCAGCGGCCCGATTGTGCCGCCGCCGCCCAGGCGTGGCGCCAGTCGTGAGGTGATATGGGCCGAATGCAGCCCCGGCATTAGCAGGATATTAGCCTGATCGGTCAGCCGGCAGAAAGGATAAAGCGCCCGGTAAGCGGGATCGAGCGCGACATCGGGCGACATCTCGCCGTCGTATTCAAAATCGACCTGCCGATCATCGAGGATGCGCACCGCGTCGCGCATCGTGTCCGCGCCGGCATGGGCCGGGTTGCCGAACGTCGAATGCGACAGCAACGCGACCCGCGGTTCATGCCCAAGCCGCCGCGCCGCCGCCGCCGCGCCCACCGCGATGTCGGCCAGTTCCGTCGGGCTGGGCCGGAAATGGATCAGCGTATCGGCAATGAAAATGGTCTGCCCGCGCTCACTCAGCATCAGGGTCAGCCCGAAGCTGATCGCGTTCGGGGCCGGATCGATGACATGGCCGATATCGGCGAGGCACACCGCGGCCGAGCGGGTCAGCCCGGTCACCATCGCATCCGCATCCCCGGTCGCGACCATGCAGGCGGCGAACACGTTGCGGTCCTGGTTGACCATACGTTGGCAGTCACGCGCCAGATAGCCGCGCCGGTTCAAACGCGCATAGAGAAAATCGGTGTATTTACGATTGCCGTTCGATAGCCGGGCATTATGAATTTCAATGCCTTCAACATCGGCGAAACCCAGCGCCGCCATGGTTTCCAGCACCCGATCCTCCCGCCCGATCAGGATCGGGGTGCCGAACCCGCCATTGCGGAACGCGACGGCGGCGCGGACGATCTTTTCTTCTTCGCCCTCGGCAAAGACCACCCGTTTCGGGGCCGCGCGCACCCGTTCCATGATGCCATCAAGCGCGTTGGCGGTGGGGTCGAGCCGCCCCGACAATTCGCGGGCATAGCGCCGCAAATCGGCAATCGGCTTGCGGGCAACCCGGCTGTCCATCGCAGCCTTGGCAACCGCCGGCGGCAAATGGCTAATCAGGCGCGGATCGAACGCATTGGGGATGATATATTCCGGCCCGAATTGCAGGCGCTTGCCACCGCCGGCAGCGTTGACCTCATCGGGCACGTCTTCGCGCGCCAGTAACGCCAGCGCCTCGGCGGCGGCGATCTTCATCGGCTCGTTGATGGTGCTGGCCCGAACATCCAGCGCACCGCGAAAGATATACGGAAAGCCTAAAACGTTGTTGACCTGATTGGGATAGTCGCTGCGCCCGGTGGCGATAATCGCGTCGGGGCTGGCGGCGCGGGCTTCTTCGGGGGTGATTTCCGGATCGGGATTGGCCATCGCAAAAATGATCGGCTTCTTGGCCATGCGGCGGACCATGTCCTGGGTCAGCGCGCCCTTGACCGACAGACCGAAAAACACATCGGCCCCTTCCAGCGCATCGGTCAGCGTCCGCGCCTGGGTCTGCACCGCATGCGCCGATTTCCACTGGTTCATGCCCTCGGTGCGGCCCTGGAAAACCACGCCCTTGGTATCGCACAGCGTAATGTTGCCGTGCCGCATGCCCATCGCCTTAAGCAGTTCGACGCAGGCGATCGCTGCCGCCCCCGCGCCGTTCACCACCAGCCGCGTTTCGGCCATGCTGCGTCCGGTCAGGTGGCAGGCATTGATCAGCCCGGCCGCGGCAACAATCGCGGTGCCGTGCTGGTCGTCATGGAAAACCGGAATATCGAGCAATTCGCGCAAGCGTTGTTCAATAACGAAACATTCCGGCGCCTTGATGTCTTCGAGATTGATGCCCCCGAAGCTCGGGCCCAGGAAGCGCACGCAATTGACGAATTCCTCGACATCTTCGGTATTAAGGCAAAGATCGATGCCATCGACATCGGCAAAGCGTTTGAACAGCGCAATCTTGCCTTCCATCACAGGCTTCGATGCCAGCGCGCCAAGATTGCCGAGGCCCAACACCGCGGTGCCGTTGGATATCACCGCGACCATGTTGCCTTTGGACGTGTACTCATACGCCAGCGACGGATCACGCTCGATATGCAGGCACGGTTCGGCAACCCCGGGGGAATAGGCCAGCGACAAATCGCGTGCCGTCGTCAGCGGTTTGGTGAGCCGGGTCGCGAGCTTTCCGGGCGGGTAGGCCGCATGCATCGCCAGCGCTTCTTCGCCCGACACATGCGCGGTGCGGGTGGTGGTGCCTTCGGCCATGCTGATCATTCTCCCTGCTTGGCGGCCACTATGGACGCCGGCCCAGCATCAAGGGAAGCGCCTTCGCAATCCGGCGCTGGCCGGCTACACCTGGATCATGTCCAACCCCACCATTCCCGATGGCGCCACCCCCGCGATGGCGCAATGGTTCACCCTTAAGGCGCAGCACCCCGATGCGCTGCTGTTCTTTCGCATGGGCGATTTCTACGAGATGTTTTTCGACGATGCGCTGGCAGCCGTCGCCGCCCTCGACATCGCGCTCACCCATCGCGGCAGCCATGCCGGCGCCCCGATCCCGATGTGCGGGGTACCAGTGCATGCGTCGGAGGCTTATTTGAACCGATTGATCCGGCGTGGCTTTCGCGTCGCGGTTGGTGAACAGATGGAAGACCCCAAAACCCGCCTCGGCAAAGGCCCGATCCGGCGCGCGGTGGTGCGCCTGATCACGCCGGGCACCATCACCGAAGACAGCCTGCTCGAAGCGTCCCGCCCGAATCTGCTGCTGGCGCTGGTCGGCGGCAAGGACGGGCTGGGCGCGGCCTGGCTCGATGTCTCCACCGGCCGGTTTGAAACCCTGGCCCTGGGCCTGGGGGAGCTACAGGCTTTGCTGGGGCGGCTCGACCCTGCGGAAATCCTCGCGCCGGAAGGCCTCGATCTTGGCGAGTTCGCACCGCGTGGCCGCACCGAACGCGCAACCAGCCCCGCGCCGTCCGCGCGACGATCACTCGCCGACGCGTTTGAAGTCGCCGATATTTCCGCCCTTGGCGGTTTCACCGATCTCGAAGCCATCGCCGCCAGTTGCGCGCTTGACTATGTCCGCGCGACGCAAGTCGGCAAGCTGCCGCATTTGTCGCGGCCGCAGCCAATGGGGGTTGGCGGCACACTGGCGATGGACGCGGCCACCCGCCAAAGCCTCGAAATCGACCGCAGCCGCGATGGCGGCACCGTGCATACCCTGCTCGCCAGCGTGCAGCGGACATTGACGGCGCCGGGCGCGCGAATGCTTGCGGAGTTTCTCGGCGCACCCCTGACCGATGTCGCGGCAATCGCGGCGCGCCAGGATGGCTGGGGGTGGATCGCCGCCAATGATGCCGCGGCCCGCGATATCCGTGCCGCCTTGCGTGGCGTGCCCGACATGGCGCGCGCGCTCGGGCGCCTGTCGCTCGGGCGCGGCAGCCCGCGCGATCTGGCCGCATTGCGCGATGGCATGGCGGCGGCGGCGCGCATTGCGGCAGGTCTTGGCGGGCCGAAGCTGATGATGGAAATTGCCGAAGCCTGCGCAGTGCCGCCCGATCTCGCGCAATTGATGTCGGCAGCACTCGCCGACCCGGCGCCTGTCCGCATCGAAGACGGCGCCATCGCGGCCGGCTTTGACGGCGAACTCGATGCCGAACGGGCCTTGCGTGATGACAGCCGCCGGGTGATCGCCGCCCTGCAGATGGATTTCGCCCAACGCTTCGGCGTCGCCAGCCTCAAGATCCGCCACCACGCCCAGCTTGGCTACATCGTCGAAGTGCCGTCGGTCGCGTCTGACCGGATGCGGGACTTCCCCGACCTCACCTTGCGCCAGGGCATGGCCAATGGCGCCCGCTTCACCCATCCCGAACTTTCCGCGCTTGACCGCCGCATAACCGAAGCCGCCGATCGCGCCGCGGCACGGGAACGGATTATTTTCGCGCAACTGGTTGCCGCCACCTTGCGCGCCGCGACCCCGCTTGCCGCCTGTGCGGCCGCGCTGGCGCAGTTGGATGTGCTGCAATCCTGCGCCCAGCTTGCCCAATCCACTACCAGCGCCGGCGGCTGGTGTCGGCCCGCGTTGGGCGACGACGATGCCTTTCAGATCGAGGATGGTCGCCATCCGGTGGTCCAAGCCGCCTTGTCAGGCAGCGCCGCCTTCGTGCCGAACAGTTGCGACCTGTCCCCCGCCCGCCGGGTGCTGCTGCTGACCGGCCCGAACATGGCCGGAAAATCCACCTTTCTGCGCCAGAATGCGCTGATCGTGATCCTTGCCCAGGCCGGTCTGCCGGTGCCGGCGGGCCGCGCCCGGATCGGGGTGGTGGACCGGCTGTTTTCCCGCGTTGGTGCGTCCGACGAACTCGCGCGCGGGCGCAGCACTTTCATGGTCGAAATGACCGAAACCGCTGCCATCCTGCACCAGGCCGGCCCGCGCAGCCTGGTGGTGGTCGATGAAATCGGCCGTGGCACCGCAACATCTGACGGCCTCGCGATCGCCTGGGCAGTGCTCGAAGCGTTGCATAACACTGTGCGCTGCCGAACCATCTTCGCGACCCATTTTCACGAACTCGCAGGCCTCAGCACTGAAATGCCGCGCCTGTCGCCGCACACCATGCGGGTTAAGGAATGGAAGGGCGATGTGGTGTTCCTGCACGAGGTCGCTGCCGGCGCCGGCGGGCGCAGTTGGGGTGTGCACGTCGCCAAGCTTGCCGGCGTCACCGCGCCGGTGGTGCGCCGGGCCGCGGCCTTGCTAGTGGAATTGGAACAGCGCGCCACCAAACTGACCGACGCTGGCGCGTTGCCGCTCTTCGCCCTCGCCCCCAAACCCGCCGCACCGCCGCCCGATCCGTTGCATCAGGCGATGGCCGCGATCGACCCGGATAAGCTAACCCCGCGTGAGGCGCTGGAGGCCTTGTACAAATTACGCGAACTAGTCTCTGTGCACGGCGCGACGGACTAGCTAACATCCCCCCCCATGCTGCCGCCAACCCCTTTCCCGGACCAACCCGCCGCCGCCGCTGACCAGTTGCGGCAGGCCATTGCCGCCGCGACACACGATGGCGAACCGATGTCACGCGATGTCGCGCTGGATATCTTCCGCCGCCATCTCGCCCGGCTCCAGGTTCATGTTCGCGATGTTTTCGAACAGGGCAATCTGCCTGGGCTAAAGGCCGCCCGGCTGCTGTCCGACCTCACCGATGGCCTGATCTCGGCGTTGTTCGATTACGCCGTCAGCCTGCTTCCAGGCGCTGCGAAGTCCGGCAAAATCAAGCTCACGATCGCGGCCTCCGGCGGCTACGGCCGCGCGGTGCTGGCGCCGTTCAGCGACCTCGACCTGCTGTTTCTCACCCCCGACCGCCGCCGGATGGCGTTTCTCGGCAAGGCCCGTGCCGAGGCCGATATCCAGCGTACCGTGGAATTCATGCTCTATTTCCTTTGGGATCTCGGGCTGAAGGTTGGTCATGCGACACGATCGGTGCGGGAGTGTATTCAGGAAGCCGCCGCCGATGTCACCGTCCGCACCTCGCTGCTCGACGCCCGCCTGATCACCGGTGAGGAGGTCACATTCACCGATTTCGCCAAACGCTTCCGCAAATCCTGCCTCGATGCCGGCCCCGGCGGGTTCCTCGCCGCCAAGCAGGCCGAACGCGATGCCCGCCACAAGCGCTACGGCGAAACCCCGTTCGTGGTCGAACCGAATGTCAAGGAGGGTCGCGGCGGCCTGCGCGATTTGCAAACCTTGTATTGGATGGCGAACTTTGTGTTCGGCACCGGAGATTTTGGCGCTCTGGCAGATCCCGACGGGCCAGGCGGCGGTATTCTGACACCCACCGAAGCCCGCCTCGCGCGCCGATCCTGGAGCTGGCTGTGGACCTTGCGCTTCCATCTCCATTACGTCGCTGGCCGCGCCGAGGACCGCTTAACCTTCGATCTGCAACCAGTGATCGGTGCCCGCATGGGCTACGCGCGGCGGGATCGGCAGGACGGGGTGGAACGCTTCATGCGCCACTATTTCCTGACCGCGCGCGAAGTCACCCGGCTGACCCAGGTGATGGAACCGGCGTTGATCCGTGCCGCCCTCGGCCCGCCCGCCGCCGCCGGCAAGACCGATGCCGCGTTGTTGGCCGCGGGGTTTATCCTGGCTGACGGCAAGCTGCTGGCGGCCAAGGGCCATGAATTCGACCGCGAACCGATCCAGATGCTGCGCATCCTGCAGGTCGCCCGCGATCGCGATCTGCAGTTGCATCCGCTGGCGCTGCGGGCGCTCATCCGCCACGAACGCCGGGCGCAGGATCTGCGCGGCGACCCCAAAGCGGCAAGCGTGTTCCTCGACCTGCTCTGTGGCCGGGATGCCGAACATAATCGCGCCGACGGGGCGAAATGGCTATCCATCATGAACGAAACCGGTCTGCTCGGCCGGTTTCTGCCCGACTGGGCCCGCATCGTCGGGCAAATGCAATTCGACACCTATCATGTGTTCACCGTCGACGAACACACGATCGAGGCGGTGCGCGTATTGAACGCACTCGAACGCGGCGAACTGGCCGAAATCGCCCCGGTGGCATCGGGCCTCGTCGATCATCTGCAATCGCGCCGCGCGCTCTACATGGCGATGCTGCTGCACGACATCGCGAAGGGCCGTGGCGGCGATCATTCCGCACTCGGCGCCGAAGTTGCCTTGCAGGTCTGCCCGGCTTTGGGCTTATCTGCCGAAGAAACCGAAATGGTGTCGTGGCTGGTGCTGCATCATCTGCTGCTGAGCCAGACCGCCTTTAAACGCGACATCGACGATCCCAAGACCATCATCGATCTGGTCGAAACCATCCAGTCTCCGGAACGGCTGCGCCTGCTGCTGGTGCTGACGGTTGCCGACATGCGGGCGGTTTCGTCCAAGGTTTGGAATGGCTGGAAGGCGACATTGCTGCGGGAACTTTTCGCCCGCGTCGCCGAGGTTCTGGCCGGCGGGCTTGCCACCACCGAACGCGACGTGCGTGTGGCGCGCGCCAAGGACGCCGCGGCAAGCCAGCTCGACGGCTGGCCCGCGACCGATATCGCACACTTCCTCGAACTCGGTTATCCCGGCTACTGGCTGTCCTTTGACCCCGAAATCCACGCCCGCCATGCTTGGATGATCCGCGGCGCCGAGGCCCGCAACGCCCCTCTGACCGCCGAAACCCAACCATTGCCGGCCCGCGCGGTGACCGAAATCGTGGTTTACGCCGCCGACCATGCCGGCCTGTTCAGCAAGATC
>JACMOQ010000638.1 GCA_014377905.1 Acetobacteraceae bacterium
ACCGACTCGGCCGCAGATTTCACAGTGCTTTCGGGGTGTCTTGTATTGAAAAGGAAGGCACCGGCATCGCTGACCCGCCAAAAAACCGCAAAATCGATGTCGATGATGTTTTCATCACCCGTCAACATCAGACTTTCTTCCGGAACATCGCGAAGCGACGCGTCGCGGCCACGCACAACGCGCGCGCTGGGTTCGGCCATGGTCCGATATCCAACCTCAACCCGCTCGATGCGGGTGACCGCAGGGCGAAGCACTGATTCAACCGGCCACGGCAGGTGATAATTCAAACCCGGGAACGTTGTCGCGCGATAGGCTCCGAAACGCAGCACCACGCCTTGTTCATCGGGTTGCACCCGATAAAAGCCGCTCGCAAGCCATCCACCAACGACGAGTACCATCAGAAGCAGGAGACTTCCGGCACCAATGGCGGGACTGAACCCGCCCCCCCCGCGTCCCCCGCCACCGCCGGCTCCGCCGCCCAAGCCTGGCGGCAGCATTCCACGCAGCGCAGCCTGAAGGCGCGCGATTAATGCGTCGAGATCAGGCGGCCCCCCATCATTTGGGCGCCGACCACTGCCCTCACCCCAAGGCCCATTGGGGCCGCGATCACGCGGCGGTTCGCCCCCGCGCTCATCCTTCGGTGGCGGGACACCCCAAGGTCCTGGCTTTGGACCACCCGCATTTCCGCCACTGCCGGAGGGAGGAGTCTCGGGGCCGCCTGGGTTCCAAGGCATATGAGATAGACGCTCCTGTGACGCTGCGAGGTATCAGAACATTGAAGTGGGCTGCTCGCCAGATTTGGCAATCCGCGCGCACCACGCCATATGCCTCATTATGGGCTATTTGCATATTGATTGGCTAAGAAAGGTTTTCACGCGCATGACCGGACCGACTCAGGATGGATTGCGGCAGGCTCTCACGGCGATTAAGGACCCTGCCAGCGAGCGCAACATCGTTGACGCCGGGCTGGTCGAGGCGGTGCAAGTCAAAAACGGGCTCGTTCAGGTTAGTCTGCTAACCGACCGGGCCTCGGCACCGACAATGGAAGCCGTGCGGCGTGATGCGGAAGCTCTGCTGACGCGCCAGCCCGGGGTTACAAATGCCACGGTCGTACTAACCGCCCACAAGCCCCCGCCGCCTGCGCCCACCCCGGAAGGCAAGCCGAAACTTTTGGCGGAGGTTGGGGCGATTGTTGCGGTTGCCTCGGGCAAAGGTGGCGTCGGGAAGTCCACAGTTGCGGTCAATCTTGCCGTTGCACTCGCGCGCCAAGGTCTGGCTGTGGGATTGCTGGACGCCGATATTTACGGCCCAAGCCTGCCACGCATGCTCGGGCTGGCACGCAAACCCGAAGTTAAGGGGGACAAAATGATCCCGCTTGAAGCCTGGGGCCTGAAGGCTATGTCACTCGGTTTTCTGGTCGACGAAGACACCCCCATGATCTGGCGTGGCCCCATGGTGATGGGCGCACTGGAACAGATGATGGGGCAGGTCACTTGGGGCAAGCTCGATATTATGATTGTCGATATGCCGCCGGGAACCGGGGATGCGCAGTTGACAATGGCACAAAGGGTCGCCTTGGCCGGCGCAGTGATCGTTTCGACACCGCAGGACATCGCATTGCTGGATGCCCGTCGTGGGGTCCGCATGTTTGAGCGCACGAAGGTTCCGGTGCTCGGTCTGGTAGAAAATATGAGTTTTTTCTGCTGCCCGAACTGCAATCACAGGACGGAAATTTTCGGCCATGGCGGCGCGCGCCGGGAAGCGGAGGCGTTGGGAACCGAATTTCTGGGCGAAATACCCCTGGTATTGGATGTTCGGATCGCCGGTGATGAAGGAACCCCGATTGTCGCGTCCGCCCCAGACAGCCCTGCCGCTCAGGCGTTTGCAGCCGTCGCCGCGCGCCTTTGGCAGAAGGTTGGCGGAAAGCAGTCAAAGGCCGGCCCAAGGATTGTGGTGAGTTAGGGCCAGCGAACCTCCGGCGGCAAGCTCATCAAGATCGCCTCGATATTGCCGCCGGTTTTCAGTCCAAACAGAGTTCCCGCGTCGTGAATCAGGTTGAATTCGACATAGCGGCCGCGACGCACCAACTGGTGTTCGCGCTCGGCCGGCGTCCAGGGGTCGCCCATGCGGCGCCGAACAATCCGCGGGAATGCGTCAAGAAACGCGAGGCCCGTATCGCGGACGAACGCAAAATCCGCAGCGAGGTCGCCGCTGTCCAAGTGGTCGAAGAAGATGCCGCCGGCGCCCCTTGGCTCATTGCGATGCGGCAGGAAGAAGTAGCGGTCACACCATTCCTTGTATTTTTGGTAGTAAGCCGGATCGTGCCGATCACAAGCGGCACGGAAGCTGGCATGGAAATCGGCGGCATCCGCAAGTGCTTCATGGGTATCGAGCCGCATCGGCGTGAGGTCTCCTCCACCGCCGAACCATCCCCGCGCCGTCACCAGCATACGAGTGTTGAAATGCGCGGCCGGCACGAGCGGGCTGCACATATGCGCCACCAACGATACACCACTTGCCCAGAACCTGGGGTCAGCGTCAGCACCCGGGATGCGTGCTCGCATTTCCGGTGAAAATTCACCGGTGACGGTCGATACATTGACCCCGACCTTTTCAAATACCTTGCCTCGCATCACGCTCATGACGCCACCACCCCCTGGAGTGTCATCCTGCGTAGGCCTGTTCCATGGCGTTCGGACAAACCGGCCCGCCCCCGCCCCCGCCTGGCTATCCTCGATTGCCTCGAACTCCGCACAGAGACGATCACGAAGGGACTCGAACCAAATGCGAGCCTGATTTTGTAGGAAAACATGGGCGGGAGGTGTGATGGACATGGCGGACCAGCGTTCATTGTTGTTCGAGGCGCACTTTCTAGTGCGTCGCCCGGTTGCAGTCGATTCTACCGCCCCTTAGGATACGCTTGGGCGCGATCGTCTAGTCAAACGACATCCGGTCCGCTATGTGCCGCTTGCCGCGCTCTTTTTGCGCTGGATGCGACTATTGGGTGATTTTGCAACGTCCCGTCCCGGATGGGACGGATTGAGGGAATAGATGGCCAATTCGATGCCCGCTTCTGCCGATGGACAACATGGCAGCGATGTCACCAAAAGGGATTTCCTCAAACTGGTCACCGCCGCTGGTGCCGCAGTGGGTGCGGGCGCCATGGCGTGGCCGCTTGTCGACAGCATGAACCCGTCCGCCGATGTTCTCGCGTTATCCTCGACGACCGTCGACCTCGCCCCCATACAGCTCGGCCAAGCGATCACGATCGTTTGGCGTGGCAAGCCCGTGTTTGTCCGCCACCGCACACCCGACGAAATCAAAGCCGCGCAGGAGGTCGTCCAGAAGGGACTTGCAGATCCAGCGCCAGATTCGGCGCGCGTGAAAAAGGGTGCGGAGCAATGGCTCGTCGTCGTTGGGATCTGCACCCATTTGGGCTGCGTCCCGATCGGCAATAAAACCACTGAGGCCCGTGGTGATTTCGGCGGCTGGTTCTGCCCATGCCATGGCAGCCAATACGACACATCCGGACGCGTTCGCCACGGGCCAGCACCAACCAATTTGGCGGTGCCGCCTTACTCTTTCGACGGCGATACCAAGATCAAGATCGGCTAATCAGCCTCGCTTAAGCCCTATTCACCGTCCCAATCGGGAGCATATCGATGGCCGGCCTACACAAAAGCGACTTCGCCAACCCAGTGATCAACTGGATTGACACAAGACTGCCCATCTTCACGATGATGAAGAAAGAATATGGCGTCTTCCCGACGCCGAAGAACTTCAATTATTTCTGGAACTTTGGCGCGTTGGCGATGATCAATCTGGTCATCATGATCGCCACCGGCATTTTCTTGGCGATGAACTATACGCCACATGCCAGCATGGCATTCGACAGCGTCGAACGCATTATGCGCGATGTAAATTATGGCTGGCTCTTGCGGTACGTGCACGCAAATGGCGCCTCGATGTTCTTCATCGTGGTTTATATCCACATCTGCCGCGGCCTCTACTACGGCTCCTATAAAGCCCCGCGGGAATTGCTGTGGATGATCGGCGTGGTCATTTTGCTTACCATGATGGCGATTGCGTTCATGGGTTACGTGCTGCCCTGGGGCCAAATGTCTTATTGGGGCGCCACGGTGATCACAAATTTGTTCTCGGCCATTCCAATAGTTGGCGAGTCGGTAGTAAGCTGGCTGTGGGGCGGTTTCTCAGTCGATAACCCCACCCTGAACCGGTTTTTCAGCTTACACTTCCTGCTGCCTTTCGTATTGGTCGGCGTGGTTTTCCTTCACATCGCGGCGCTGCATGTAACCGGTTCGAACAATCCGCTCGGCATCGATGTCAAAACGCCCCAAGACACTCTGCCGTTCCACCCTTACTACACCATGAAAGACAGCGTCGGGATTTGTGTTTACTTGCTGGTTTTCGCGACACTGGTGTTCTTCGCGCCGAACCTGTTCATGGCGGCTGAGAATTATATCCCGGCCAACCCGTTGGTCACGCCTGCCGAGATTGTGCCTGAATGGTACTTTCTGCCTTTTTACGCCATTCTGCGCGCTGTGCCGTCCAAGCTCGGC
>JACMOQ010000639.1 GCA_014377905.1 Acetobacteraceae bacterium
CGATTTCTATCAGGCCCATTTCATCGCCCCATTCCGTATCGGGGTGTCGGCTGTTTTTTCGCGTTCGGTCGCCTTCATGGCGCTCGCCTATGCCGAGATGTTCGCTGAAACCCGCGATCCTACCTACGAGGCGGCATTGCGCGAGGCTTGCGAGATCATCCTGACCTTTGAACGGGTCAACGCCGATGTCGCCGGCCACGCGCAATCAGCGTTCGTGATGGGGCGGGACGCCGGCGCGCAACCCCATGTCGACTGCCATAGCGCCTGCCTGCTGGCGCTGGTGCGCGCGAGCAATGTGCTGGGCGAGGCGACCTGGGAGCGCTCAATCGATCGCGGCCTGTCAGCCTTCAGATTGGACACTCAATCGATCCTGTTTGGCAAGGCGCTTTTCAAACAGGACCTCGTGGCGGTGGACTTTCTCGCCGCCGACGGCGTGCGCCACGCGATGCCGGCGTTCTGGAATTATCACTCCGGCCTCACGCTCCGGATGTTGAACGCCTTGCGCGCAAGCCCGGTGCCCGAATTGCAGGCAGTCTGGGCCCGTCAGGCACCGCGCATTTCGGTGCTTGAAGGCCTGATGCGCGCACGGGTAGAGCAATGCCTCCGGGTCCGCGGTGATGCGATCGAGGTGCGGACATCGGTGCTGTCGGGAGAAACAAATTCGGAAACCCAACCCTGGGTCGCCCTCGCGCTGCTCGGCGTGGACGGGCTGTCCTGAAAGGTCACACAATGCAAATCATCCACACGCTCGACGAACTCGATCGCAAAATCGCGGATTGTAACGCCGCCGAGGCGATCTCGGATGACGCGATGCGCGCTGTGTTTCCAACCTTTCGCATGGACCCGCCGCAGGGCCTGCCGGCCGATCCGTTTTCCGAGGAATATCGCCTGGCGCAGATGGCGTTTTACCGGACAATTGCTGGCAAGCCCTACGCGCTTGCTAACGAAGCGACGAAATTTGATGTCGATGCGTTGTCCCGCCGTCCCTTCCCCTTCATCACCAATAGCACCGCCACCGCCGGCGCCTATTTCATGGCAATCGGCTATTTGCTGCGCTGCATGGCACTGCCGGCGGGATCGCGGGTGCTGGAGTTCGGCGCGGGCTGGGGGATATCCTCGGTCTGGCTCGCCCAGTTGGGTCATCATGTCACCGTGGTTGATATCGAACCAAGCTTTTGCGAGCTGATCCGCCGGCGCGCCGCGCATGAAGGTGTGGAAATCGAGATCGTCAACGCCGATTTCTTTTGGATCGAGGGCCAATCGCGCCAGTTTGATGCGGTGATCTTTCAGGGCTGCTTTCATCACTGCGACGATCATCTGCGCCTGCTGAAGGCTTTGGTACCGGTCGTCGCGCCCGAAGGACGGATTTTCTTCAGCGCCGAGCCGGTAATGTCCGATTTCGCGCAGCCCTGGGGCATACGGCTCGACGGCAACTCGCTATGGGCGATCCGGAAGAATGGCTGGCTCGAGCTCGGCTTTCACGCTGCTTATTTCCGTCAGGCGCTCACCCATTGCGGCTGGCTCGCCCATCATCGCGCCATCGCGGAGGGCGGCGATGCGCTAGATGTTTGGGAAGCTCGCCATCTTGCTGCGGCGCGCTGGGCCTTTTCGGGTGGCGACCCGAAACTGCAAACCCAGACCGGAACCCGTGACGGCGACATGATTGTCTTCGCCGCCGCCGCCGCAGGAACTGGCCTGTACGGCCCCTATCTCGATCTGCCGCCAGGGCGCTATCAAGCCCGAATTCGGTTCCAGCCCGGCGCGCCGCGGGCGGGAAAAGCCTATGCCGACGTGGTGTGCCGCGCCGGCGCGACACGGCTTGCCGATACAACGGTTGGCGGGGGCGATGTTGTGGTCATGGAGTTCACTGCCACGACCGACTTGTCCGGTGTGGAAGTTCGCCTGATCACCCGGCGTGGCTATTGCGCGACGGTGATCGGCGTCGAGATTACGGCGGTGGCGTAATTGGTCTGAACTTGATCTGGCGTAACCCCATCTGGCCCTCGATCGCGCCACGCTCGACCCAGATGCGCAACTCCATCGGGGTTTCCGGGTGATCGATCAGCACCGGGAAAACTGCTTGATACCACCCCCCTTTTCCCGGCCGCATCCGCGCGCGCGATAGCAGCACGCCGGTAAAAAATTCTGCCGCAAAGCTCGCATCGCCAACATCGTGCGAGAACCAGAGCTCCAACTCAACCTCCCACGCACCCGGCGGAAAATGGAAAAACGGGCCAAAATAAAGCGGTCTTGCCGGGCCGGCGATTTCGACAATCGCGGACGCCGGTTCGTGCGTCCGGCACATCAGGCATTCACGCGGCAGCAGGAAATTACGCGGAGTGCCGCTGAGCACCATCTCGACAATCGGCGTCAGGAAATCATCGGCGATCTGGCGGGTGAGCGGCGTAATTTCAAGCACTGGCATCGGCGGCGGGGCGATGTCACCCAAGCCAACACCGAGCAGGGCTGCAAGTCTGCCGGCGGCGCTCTCAGAATCTGCTGGACGGATCAGCAGCGCATCCGGCCGCCGATGCAGCCCGTTCAATCCGGCTATCACGGCGGTCAGTGCACGCGTATGGCCGATAACATCGCCACCTTGCGCCACGAGATGCTGCAGGGCCTGGTCGGGATTGTCGAGGCATACAACGATCGGAAGATCACGATGAGTGCTCGCGTGGTTCAACCCAAGCAGCAACTGCACCCCAACGTGATCGTCAGTCAGGTCATTGACCACTGCGAACTGGTGCCCGGCTTGCCCCAGCAATGCTGCAATGGAAGCGATCACCCAATCGGAAAAAGGACCGGGATAGCCAACGACGCGCATGGCCGGGATGACCGTGCGCGCAGGAACTGACTGGTCGGGATCATCCATGATGAACGGTCACGCGACAGATCAAAACGTTGCGTATATATCGCACGCCAGATTCACATCGTCGAAAACCCGACCGCGTCCACCCTTCAGCACCAGCGCCTGGCTGCAGTAGGCCTTGACCGCATCGACGCTATGAATGGCCATGATCATCGCACAATGCGCGCGTTTCTCGAAAATCTCATGATAGCATTTTTCCTGAAATCGCTTGTCACCGACAGCCAGCACTTCATCGATCAACATGCATTCGAAATCAACCGAAAGTGAAATGCCAAGCGCGAGGCGGGCGCGCATGCCGTCGGAATAGATGCGCACGGGTTCATAGATGTAACTGCCGAGTTCGCTGAAGTCACTGACGAAATCCAGCATCTTCTCGAACGGGGTGTTGTAGATCCGCGACATGAAACGCATGTTATCATAGCCGGTCATCTGGCCTTCGAAGCCGCCGCCGAGCGCCAACGGCCAAGACATGAACAGCCCGCGGTGGATGGTACCGCTGGTCGGTAACAATAGCCCCGCCATCAGCTTGATCAGTGTTGATTTTCCGGCCCCGTTGCCGCCCAGGAAGGCAATACGCTCGCCAGGGCCGCATCGGAAGTTGATGCCGTCCAGGATCCGACGGTTGCCCTTCTCGGTGGGGAATTCCTTGACCAGATCACGTACAATGATCGCGCGGTCATTTATATCATGGCCAAAATCCGCCGGCACTGCGCTTGGCGGAGCGCGTCGTTTTGCGCCCCAGGAAAACGGCGCGTTCATCAGGGGCGCCCCATGCCGGTTGCGGCAAGCACCTTGGACGGCCACGCCATCATCAAAAAGCATAGCCCCCCAATCAACACTGCCGATATCCACAGCAAACGCCACGGGTAAAGCGCGTGGTCCGGATGTCCGGCGATCACCACCGCCTCGATATAGCTATGCTGCTTGCGCGCATCATAATCCGCCATGCGTTGGGCGCCGAGGGCGGCGAGGTAGGTTTTTTCGGCGAACTCACGCTGCAACAGCAGGCGCTCATAAATCTCGATCTTGGGCGCGAACGCGGCACCACCACCGGCAAGGCTCGCCTGCTCGCTCACTAATTGCGATTGCAGGGCGCGAACCCGGGCGCGGATCGGGGCGACCTGGGGGCTGTTGGGGGCGACTTGCACGATGATATCGAGCTGCGCCGCGGTTTCCACCATCTGCAATTTCAACACGGCAATGGTTTCCAGCACCGCTTTGGCCATCAGCAATGGATCGGCCATACCGATTTCGGTGCGGAAGGCGGTCAGGCGACTTTCGGCGGCGCGCGCAATCGCCCGCGTACGTTCAACTTCGTCGTTGGCGATCGCAACGGCATCGCGCTGCGCGCGGGCATTCAACGTATTAAGCAGCCTCTCCGCCCCTTTCATCAACACCTGTGCAATGCGCTGCGCGGCCTCGGGCGTAAAACCTTGGGTCCGCAACGTGGTCATTCCGGTGCTGCTTTCGAACTCAGCCGAAATGAGGCGTTGGTAAAGCTTGTACAGGCTCTCATCGCTGTCGCCGTTAATCGGGCTGGGGAAACGCCAAAACCAGTCAATGCCAGCATCAAGCAGCATTGCCTTCAACCCAGCCTCCGCAATCACCAGCCGCATCGCATCACGGGACATAATGTAATCGCGGACGGCGTAAGAATCTTCGCCGCTTGCGGTTTTCGGAGCCTCTTCGGTAGAAATGATCTGAGTGCCCAGGCGATTGGCCATCCCGGGCTGACGGACCACGTATTTCGCCTCCGAGACATAGCGATCCGCAGCGACCAGCAGAAAATAACCAGCGGTCAGGCTGACCGGCAGGATCACCAGCAGCAGCAAGCGAAACAGGATCTTGCCTGTCCGCCGGCCGATCAGCCCCGACCGCGGCGCGTGGGTGTTCTGACCCGGCCGGGACATGTCCGGCAGTGGAATAAGCTCGATCCAGGAGTCCGGCGCTTCAGGCGGCATTCATAAACCTAGGGCAAAAACCTCGGTATCAATATTCAATCTAGCACGTCAAAGGGGCAAATCCAATAATGTCGCAAAGTTGCGGGAATCGCAGGCGTCTCTTGCCGAGCAGGCGGCTAATATGCGAGCAAGCGCGGTCTTGGTGCGCTGGTGGCTAAAGCATGATCGTGTGAGGTTGGATCACCGACGAAGTCCGATCATGCTTTACCTCATTGTTTTGGCGTGCAATTTTATCGCTCGGTTGCAGTAACCTCAAGCGATATTGCACTGTGGTGATTAAAATCCACGCGTCCGCGTGGGCGAATTCAGGGTAGGTGTATATTCATGCGCATTCTTTTGACCGGCGGGTGTGGCTTCATTGGCTCGGCTGTGGTGCGTCACATTCTGCGCCAGACTGATCACAGCATCGTCAATGTTGACAAGATGACCTATGCCGCATCGGAAGACGCGCTCGAGGAAGGCTTAGCCGATCGTCGGCACATGCTGATCCGCGCAGATATCTGCGATCACGCAGCGATGGCCGAGATCGTCAGCACCCATCAGCCCGACGCGATCATGCATCTGGCGGCCGAAAGCCATGTCGATCGCTCCATCGATGGGCCAGGCCCGTTCATCCAGACCAACATCGTTGGCACCTACGTGCTGCTCGACGTGATGCGGCACTATTATGCCGGGTTGCCGGCGGCACGCCAGGCACGCTTCCGCTTTCATCATGTCTCCACCGACGAAGTGTTCGGCGCGCTCGGCCCGACCGATCCGCCCTTCACCGAAACCACGCCCTATGACCCACGCAGCCCCTATTCGGCGAGCAAAGCCGCCTCCGACCATTTGGTGCGGGCGTGGTTCCATACCTATGGCCTGCCGACGCTGGTTTCCAATACGGTCAACAATTACGGACCCTGGCAGTTCCCCGAAAAGTTGATCCCGCTGGTGACCCTCAACGCGCTGGAGGGGCAGAAATTGCCGGTCTACGGTGACGGCTCGCAACAGCGCGACTGGCTGTTCGTCGAAGATCACGCCGCCGCTCTCGTCCGGGTGCTTGAACAGGGGCAGGCCGGCGAAACCTATGCCATCGGCGCCCGCCAACCGCGCACCAACCTGGAAGTGGTGCACGCGATCTGCGATGCGCTTGATGCCCGCCTGCCCGATCCGGAAGGCCCCCGCAGGCGGCTGATCCATTTCGTCACCGATCGACCCGGCCATGATTTCCGCTATGAAATCGACCCAACCCGGAGCGAGGCCGCGCTCGATTGGCGCGCCCCGCATGATTTCAGCACCGGCCTCGGCAAGACGATTGACTGGTACCTCGCCCATCAGGCCTGGTGGGCACCGATCCGGGCCGCACGCTATGCCGGGCAACGGCTGGGAAAGGGGTGATACGATGAAGGGCATTATTCTCGCGGGTGGCTCCGGCACCCGGCTCCACCCGATGACCATCGCATCGAGCAAGCAGATGCTTCCGGTTTATGACAAGCCTATGATCTATTATCCGCTCACCGTTCTGATGCTGGCCGGCATCCGCGATATTCTGGTGATTTCAACGCCGACCGACCTGCCGCAATTCCGCCGCCTGCTCGGCGACGGCTCACGCCTTGGGGTGCGCTTCACCTATGCCGAGCAGCCC
>JACMOQ010000640.1 GCA_014377905.1 Acetobacteraceae bacterium
CGGTGCTGGCCGATCCGGTGGTGCGGGTTAACTGAAGGGCTTGACTGACGAAAAGGGCGGGAAAGCATATGCTTTCCCACCCTTTTTTATTCAGCGGCGCTCGCCGGAACGCGCCCTGGGATGCTTTCGGCGGCGTGGATATAGTCCCGGGTCAACGGTGCCGCGGTCTGGTCGCGGGTCAGTTGAATTTGAAAAACCATCTGGTATTCGCAGCGGAAAGCCGCTTCGCTGCCGGCAAGATAAAATTCGAACATGCGACAAAAGCGTTCGTCGTAGATGGTGGCGATCGCGTCACGGTTGGCGGCGAACCGACGGCGCCAATGGCGCAGAGTTTCAGCATAGTGCAGACGCAGAATTTCCATGTCGGTAGGCAGCAACGCTGACCGTTCAATTGAGGCAAGCACCTCGGACAGCGCCGGACAGTAGCCACCGGGGAAGATATATTTGGTAATCCATGGGCTGGTGGCATCAGGCGGGCCAAAACGGCCAATGGCGTGCAGCAGGGCCACCCCGTCCGGGGCGAGATTGGTTTTGATGACATCGAAAAAGTCATCAAAATTGCCGACGCCGACATGCTCGAACATGCCAACCGAAACAATGCGGTCAAACGGACGATCGAACCGGTCTTTGATGTCGCGGTAATCCAGAAGCTCAAAGCTGACCCGATCGCTCAATCCTTCGGCCGCCGCGCGTGCGCGGGCTTCGGCGAGTTGTTCGGTGGAAAGGGTGATCCCGGTGACCCGTGCGCCATAGTCGCGCGCAAGGGTAAGGGCCGTGCCGCCCCATCCGCAACCTATGTCGAGCACGGTGAGGTCCGGACGGTTCAGGCAAAGCTTTGCCGCGATATGGCGCTTTTTTGCCGCCTGTGCGTCTTCCAGGGTTTCATCGCCGTGGGCGAAATAGGCGCAGGAATATTGCCGATCCCGATCCAGGAACAGCGCATAAAGCCGTCCATTGAGGTCGTAATGATGCGCGACATTGCGTTGCGCGCGGGTTGTGGAATTGAATTGCGCAAGCCGCCGGGTAAGGCGGGCGAAAGTCTGGCGGAGCGCAAGCATGGGCGCCGCATGGGAATTGCGCTTCTGGTTTGCGATCAGCACGCACAAAACGTCATAAATGCTGCAATCAATCGGCTCCAGGCCGCCGTTCATGTAGCACTCACCAACGGCGAGGTCCGGGTTGACCACGATCCGGCGTATCGATCCGAGGTCGCGGATTCTGAAAGCCGCTGCCGCGCCGTCCTGTCCGGAATAGGTTACCAATTCACCATCCGGCCATTGAACCGTCAAACGTCCGACGACAATGAACCGCCGAAGGAACAGATCCAACAGGCCCCGCACTGCGCCCTCCTAACGTTGCGTGGATATTCAAACCAGCTTGCAACGTATTGGTGGGGCGACGCAAGAAAAACGGGCCGGAGATTGCTCTCCGGCCCGCTTATTCGTTCATAGCTGAGCAGCCTTCAGCTATCGGGCTGTTCGGCCTGCGACGGGTCGAGGCGGGCTTCCGCCAGCCCTTCGGCCAGCAATTCGGCCATTTCGTCGGGCAGATCGTCGTCATCACGTGCAACCGATTCACCGCGCGCCTGGCGCTCGGCTTCTTCAACGCTGCGGGCAACGTTGACGGTGACAGTGATCGACACTTCCGGATGCAGCACAACGCGCACCTTGGTGAGGCCCAACAGCTTGATCGGTGCGTCGAGCACCACTTGGCTGCGGTTGGTGGTCAGGCCACCGGCGGTGCAAGCGTCCGAAATGTCGCGTGGCGAAACCGAGCCATACAGGCTGCCCGATTCACCAGCTTGGCGCAGGATAACGACGCTCATTGCGCCAATCCGTTCGGCCAAACGTTCCGCTTCGTCGCGGCGCTTGATGTTCTGCGCTTCCAACTGTGCGCGTTCGGCTTCGAACTTCGCGAGGTTGGATTTGTTGGCGCGGATCGCCTTCTTCTGCGGCAACAGGAAGTTACGCGCATAACCGGGCTTGACTTTGACCAGTTCGCCCATTTGCCCAAGCTTTTCAACGCGCTGGAGCAGGATCAGTTCTACGGCGGCCATGATTTATTCTCCTCAGGCCACAATGTAGGGCAGCAGCGCCAGGAAGCGGGCGCGCTTGATGGCCTGGGCCAGCAGACGCTGCTTCTTCGCTGATACCGCTGTGATGCGGCTCGGAACGATCTTGCCGCGCTCGGACAGGAAGCGGGCGAGCAGGCGAACATCCTTATAGTCGATCACCGGGGCGCCAGGACCCGAAAACGGGCAGGACTTGCGACGGCGATAGAACGGGCGACGGGCGCCAACGGCGGCGCGGCGGCCAGCCGGATTTACATCTTCAGACATGATTATTCCTCCACACCACGGAAGTCACCGATCGGGCCATCATCACGGGCGCGAAATTCTTCACGCTCGTCATAGCCACGCTTGCGACCGGATTCAAAGCGGCCCGCCGGCTTCGGCCCACGGAAACCGCGATCCCGATCATCGGCTTTGCGCGACAGAATGGCGCTGGGCACTTCGTCGATTTCGTCCACCCGAATAGTCATGAAACGAAGAACGTCTTCGTTCAGGCCCAGCAGGCGTTCCATTTCGGTGATCGAAGCAGGCTTCGCATCGAGACCCATGAGCATATAATGCCCCTTGCGGTTCTTCTTGATGCGATAAGCGAGGCCGCGCAGGCCCCAATACTCACGCTTCTTGACCGAGGTTTCGGTCGCTGTTTCACCTTCGGCTGGCGGTGCAATGCCATTATCGGCATCGACCAACGCTGCCATGCTGTCGGCGATCAGTTCAACCTGTGCCTGTGTCACGTCATTACGTGCAATGAACACGCATTCATATAGCGGCATGTAACCTCCCTCTGGCTTGTCTCCGCCCCGGACCTGGTCGGGTCCAACGCCAGGATGGCGCGTGGGCATAGCCAGGGCGGGCCGACCGCCCCAGCAGGGGAAGCGCGGGGTTATACAGAGAACAGCCCGGCGTGCAAGGGCGAAGGCCGCCTCCACGGCGACTTTCGTCGGGGGCCGCCGTAGCCACAGGGCAACTGTGAATTTACCACTTTTCTGACGTATTCCGGCGAGGATACCGCGCCCACGCCCATTTGCGCCTTTCTTTCGCCCGATCCGCCCCTTAACTCCACGTTATGTCCGCGCCGCGCCGCCTGCTCACCCGCCTGCGAGATCTGATGGCCAAGGGCGATTCCCGCGGGGGATCGGCGCCGATGTCGGAGCTTGTCCGCATGGTGGCCGGCGAATTGGTCAGCGAAGTGTGCTCGCTCTACATCGCCCGGCCCGGCGATATTCTGGAGCTTTTCGCAACCGAGGGGCTTGATCCGGGTGCAATCGGGCGCACGCGATTGCGGGTGGGCGAGGGCATTGTCGGGCTGGTGGCGGCGACCCATAGCCCAATGAATCTGGCCGACGCGCAGAACCATCCCGCGTTCGCCTACCGCCCCGAAACCGGGGAAGAAAAATACGCGTCCATGCTCGCAGTGCCGGTGCGGCGCGGCGGGCGGACGATGGGCGTGTTGACGGTGCAGAACCGCACCCCCCGGCATTTCGACGAAGACGAGGTCGATGTCCTGGCAACCGTCGCCATGCTGCTGGCCGAAGTGTTGGTGGCATCCGGGGCGGAAGGCGCGGATGAGGGGCTGGGCGCCACCGTCGCACGGCGGTTCAGCGCAATCCCGCTGGCATCGGGTCTGGCGATCGGTCGGGTGCGGGTGCTGGGGCCAGTGCCGCCGCCGAAACGGGTGTTGGCGGAAAATTCGGCCCAGGAACAGGCGAGGCTAAACAAAGCGGTTGCCACCATGCGCGCCGATGTCGATGCACTGATCGCGACCGGGCTGCCGGATGCGGATGCCGCCGAGGCGGTGGCGTCGCGCGAAATCCTCGATAGCTATCGGCTGGTCGCGTCCGATGGCGGATGGCTGAAGCGGGTCGCGGACGCCATTCGCGGCGGGCTTTCGGCGGAAGCCGCGGTCCACCGCGTCGCCGGCGATCTGCGGGACCGGATGCGCCGGATCACCGACCCCTATCTGCGCGAGCGCCTGGCCGACA